>JAUVBO010000881.1 GCA_030591195.1 Pseudomonadota bacterium | reverse complement strand
GTTGATCGATCACCCCCACCACCTGGACCACCTCTCCTACGAGGAGATGGCCGATCTCTCGCGGTTTGGCGCCAAGGTGCTCAACGAGGAGGCGGTGGCCTTCGCTCGCCGGGCCAAGATCGCGATCTTTGCCCGGGCGACCGCCGGCTCGGACAAGCTGACGCGGATCGGCGCCGATGCGTCGGAGCGGCCGGTCGTCGGCGTTACCGGTCGCGCGGACCTGGCCTGGATCACGGGACAGGGAGGGGCAGCGCAGCTGGCGGCGATTTGCGAGTTGCTCGAGCGACACGATGCCCCCCCGCTGTGGGCGCGACTCGAGGGTGGCCAGCCGTCGGTGCTGCTCTGTCGGGATCTCTGCCACCGATTCGCGCAGCTCCGTCGCGAGCTCGAGCAGCTCGACGAACGAGTCACCGTCGAGGAGGCACTCGAGGCCGCGACGGTGGTTGGTGAGGGGCTCGGCCGCGATACGCACACCCTGGCTCGTTTTCTCGCGATGCTCGAGCGGGAGTCGTTGCCCGTGCGAGCCATCGACACCAGCGCCCGCCGCTACACGGTTCTGCTCGCGGGCGGGAGCCTGTCTCGCGCCCAGCAGGCGCTCCACGCCGAGCTGGTTGGCGGATCAGAGATCGACTCCGAGGGCGAGGCTGAAGCGATGTAGCGCGAGGCTGTAGCGGCCAGCGGCAGAGGCCAGGCCACGGCCTTCCTCGGCGGCCTGGCAGGCGGGCAGGTCGACGTCGAAGTAGCGGTCGACGCACTCGACCAGGTGCGCCGGCGAGAAACCCGACTGGCGGACGTCCCGTGGCGGCACCCAGCGAAGGCCGTAGCCGACCCGGAGGTTGAAGTGGCGCCCGAGCGACAGCTGCAGCGCCACCAGGCCGTCCAGCTTCCAGCCATCGATCATCAGCGGAGAGAGGGCGGCCTCGCTCACCGCGGGGCTCTCGATCATCGCGGCGCCCTCGAGGCGGATCCTCGGCGTCAGCCCGTAGCTGGCTCCAAGCTGGACCGAGAAGGTGTCGATCAGGCCCCGGTAGTGGACGATGTGGTCGGGGATCGCGGGCGCGTCGCGAAGCTCCGCGCCGGTCAGCCGGATGTCGAGCCGGTCGTGGAGGCTCTGATCGATCCAGCGGAGCTGCAGATCGAGCGTCAGCGGAGTGGTGACCCTCCAGCTCGCCCCCAGGTTGACCAGGTGGGGCAGGGCATAGTCGATGGTGCCCCGTCCGCGAAGCTGCCGCCGCGGAGAGGTGATCGAGGGGTCGGCCTCGGCGTTGGTGTACGTCGCCTCGGCGCGGGTGATGAAGGCGTCGCCTTCGGCTGCCCGACCGCCCAGGCCGATCACCACGCCGGTGACCACGGCGAGGCCGATGTCGACGTCGCGATGGGGCTTGACCAGCACGCCAGCGGAGAGCGCGACGCCCGAAGAGTTGCCGTTGACCCGGACCCCCTCGGCGGCGAGGCTCGAGCCGTAGCCGCAGGGATCACCGCTGCCGCAGTCGTCGAGGGCAGCGTGCTCGTTCTCGAGCTGTCCGCCGGAGTCGCGATCGAGGGAGCGTCCCCCGTCGAGCGCCGCGTCGCGGACGAACCCGTAGTCGAGCGACCCGAAGATGAAGCTGAAGGAGAGCCCGACGAGGAACTGCTCGGTCACCTCCAGCGCGGCGGACGGCGTCAGGTAGAGGTGGTAGAGCGTCAGATCCGTGCCGTGCGCCCGTCCGGGCGCCTGGAGCGATGGATCGAGGAAGTCCCCCGAGGGGCCGCGGAGGTGCGAATAGACCATCGTCGCCGGCGTGGCCACCGAGATGCCGAGCATCACCCCCTCGAGTCCCAGGTTCGACTGGGCGGTGAAGAAGAAGCGCGGTGACCAGGCGCTCGGAGTCTGCTGCGAGTCGAGTTGCCACGGCGAGGTTGGCTCGCCAGTTTGTCGGTCCACCAGCGCCGGCTGCTGGCGGGCGGCTGCGAGCAGTGCGGCGCCCTCGAGGTAGATCCGGTGGCCACTCTTCAACGCCATGGTTGCCGGGTTGTAGAACACCGAGGCGGGGTGGCTGGTGGCCGGTCCGATCAAGCCCAGGCCGCCCACGCGAGGGTCGAGAAACGGCGTCTGGCCGCTCGCCATGGACGGGGCGATCGTCGCAGCGCTGGCGATGAGGCTCGCGACAAACCCCCGCCGTGCCCTCCGAGCCAAGCAGCGAAATTTCCAGAAGGTGGGCATTGTTGACTTGCTCAGATCGACTCCCTATCATACGTTCGGTTCGGTGAGTAGGCCATGAAATCACGAACTTGCTCGGTTGTATTCGGTTTGGGTGGCGCGCTCGCGCTGGCCTGGTTGATCGTCGTCGTCGTCGGTGGCTGCACGGTCACTGAGGAAAAGATCCAGGTCTGGAAGGATAGCGTCAACGGGCCGCCCAAGATCAGGGCTGCGATCCGCGACACGGGCCAGGAGCTCAAGGTTCGAGTCCTGGCTGCGCACGCTCTGGCAGAGCTCGGCCACTTCGAGCCGCTGCGAGAAGATCTCGAGTCGCTGCAGCAGGCCGACCGGACCCAGCTGAGCAAGGCGTTGGTCGACCAGCTGGTCGCCCGCATGGAAGGAACCAGCGCCCAGGCAACCACCCGGCTGCAGCAGCAGGCCAAGGACGCATTGTTCAGCCTGCGGCCCGCCCTGCCGGCCGAGCTCCGCAAGGCGGTGGAGGACCGGATCCTCAAGTGGCTGCTCGCTGATTGGCAGCAACGTCGTGGCGGGGATCACTCGGGCGAGAAGATCGCCAACGCCGTTGGCGCGCGGGGAGTCCCGCTGCTGGTGGCGCAGCTGACCAACGATCCAGGCCTGGTCGAGACCTTTGGCCCCTTGGTCGCCAAGCTCGGCAATCAGGCCCAGCACCGTGCCGCTGCCGAGAAGCTCGTCGCGCTGGCCAAGAAGCAGAAGGGGGCTGAGGACCAGACGCTCG
>JAUVBO010000546.1 GCA_030591195.1 Pseudomonadota bacterium | reverse complement strand
GCACCCGCCAGAAAACAACAGCAACAGACGATGATCACCCACGGCCACGCTCTCATTCGAACCTCCATCAGATGTTATGAGCCCGGCGGCAGTACGAGTCGCGCGTGGTGGGAGTTCCCGCTCGGGACCGCAAAAATGGAAGGCTGACTCGAAGTCAGAGATCGTAGCGCAGCGTGCCGAAGAGCTGTAGCAGCTCTTCCTCCCGTGACAGGAGCGTTCGGGCCTCGGCGGCGAAGAACCAGCGCCAGCCGAGTGACAGCTCGCCACCCGCGGCGAGGGCGTGGCGCCAGACCGTCTCGTCCAGCTCGGTGTAGCGGTCGTGAAACAGCGCGTAGGAGCCGCTGAGTGACAGCCAGCGGGCGATCGGCTGCACCACCGCCAGCCGCCCGCCCAGTCCCCCGAGGGTCGTTCCCCGGTTGTACATCGCGCTCAGCCGCAGATCCTCCTCGCCGATCAGCGCCCGCGTCCGGACCATCATCTCGCCCCAGGCCGACCAGCTCTGTTCGTCCTGGCGGTCGTAGCCGCCTTGGCCGCTGAGGGTGAGGCTGGCGCCGAGCGTGAGGTCGGCGTAGCCCCTGGTCGAGCTCACCGGGCTCCCGGCGAGGTAGTCCAGCGGGTAGGTCGCCAGTTGCTCGCGGGAGGGCACGAAGCGGTAGCGGTCATAGCGTCCACCGATGCGCAGCCAACGGGCCAGCTGTCCCTCGAGCGAGACGCCGAGCTGGGTCAGCTCCGGATCGGTCATCCCGCTCGGGTGCTCGCCGCCATAGAGGTCGACCACCGCGTCGGCGGCCAGCGACAGGCGCGCGGTATCGAACGAGGCTCGGGCGCCGAGGGCCCGGCGGTCGAGCTGTCCGTCCCAGGTGGTGCCGGCGAAGCCGAGATCCGCGGCGACCTGCCAGTCGTTCGATCGGCCGCCGTCGGCGGCCCAGCGCAGCGCGGCATAGGCGCCGAAGTGAGCGCCGTCGACGCTCGGGCGCATGTCGGTGGAGCGCGGCAGCAGGCCGCCGAAGGCCCCGAGGTAGAGCCAGGGCGTCGCGCGAACGCGCACGGATGTCCCGTCGATCACGGTGGCCGCTGGCAGGGGCGCGCCGAGGGCGCGACCGATCAGCGCGCGGACGGGCCCGAGGGTCAGCCCGAGCCGCATCCGGTCGACGAGCAGCAGCGGCCGGCTCTGCTGAAACGGCCGGGCGCTGAGGTCCTCGGCCAGGTGCAGCCGCAGCCGCAGCCGGTGGGCGTAGTCGAGCCAGCTGGCGAAGACCCGCGGCACCTCGAGCGACGAGGACAGCGAGACCTGGCTGTAGTGGCGAGGCTCGACCTCGCCGAGGTTGAGGGTGCCGGCGTAGTCGAGGCGGATGTAGCCGCGGATCCTCCTCCGTGGCACGCGCTGGTGCTTGACCGGCGAGCGACGGTAGGCCATCCGCCGGGGCGGTGCGCGGCTGACGCCCTGCCACGCCCGGGCGAGCTGCTCGACGGGCGTCACCACCGGCGCCGGCGGGGGCCGCCTGCGGACCGCTGTGGCGCGGGCCGGTGGCGTCGGTCGCCAGCGAGCCCGCGCCGGGGCGCCGACCGCGGGAAGCTGGTGGCTCTCCGGCACGGTGAGCCGGGCGCTTCGAGCGGCTAGCGCATCGACCTTGAGGGTGTCCCAGGAACGGTCGGGCAGGCGGACCTTGACCGGATCGCCGGGGCGTACGCCGTGTCGCCGGCCGAGGTTGACGTAGGCCGAGCGGGCGGTGATCTGGATCACCCGCCCGTGCAGCATCTTGCCCACCCGGCGCGGCCCCCGGCGGCGCGCCTCGGCCGTCACCGGCACCGCGCACGCCGCCAGCATCGCGCAGAGCAGCCAGCGCTGCGGGCGGCGGAACGAGCGGCTGTTGGTGCGCCGCATCATCGAGCGCTCGATGTCCATCATCGCCTCCCCAGCGGGTGGCACCGCCTGCAAGCGCGGCTGGCGTAGACGAAGCCGGGCCGCTGGCGGTGGCTGGTCGTCATCCGCCGCCGGTCGTGACAGGCGAGGCAGCTGTAGCTGCGGAAGTTGGTCGCGTCGGTGTGGCATCCCGTGCAGGGTGTGCCTCGGTGTCTCCCGACGAGCGGGAAGCGGTGCCGCGTCGGGCGCGCCGGCTGCCAGCCGCTCGGCTGGTGGCAGCGGTCGCAGCGGCGGGCGAACTGGATCGCCGCGTGGGGCGGTGACTTGGCGCGGTGGCGGTCAGCGGCGTGGCAGCCAGCGCAGCGCCGGGACGGCTTGGCTCGACCGCGGTGGCAGGCGGCGCAGGGCTGGCTGGCGTGCTTGCCCCGGAGGGTGAACGGGTGAGCTCGGCCGCGCAGCAGGGTCGAGGTCCGCTGGGAGAACGCCGCGGGTCGCCACCCGGTGGGGCGGTGGCACTGCTCGCAGCGCTTGCTGTGGCCCGACTTGAGATGGTCGGGGTGGGTCGCCGGGTTGCGGTAGTCGTCGGCGTGGCAGGCGTAGCAGTTGGCGGGCACCCCGCGGTAGACCCCCTCCCGTGCCCTCGGGTGACACGAGCGGCAGTCGGCCAGCGCGTGCCAGCCGGTCAGCGGCAGCCGCGTCTTGCGGTGGCGCGCCAGCACCCCCGACGGACGCCAGCTCGACGGCGAATGGCACTCGGCGCAGCGCTGACCGAGGCGGCCCTTGTGGGGATCGGCGTGGCAGTTGTTGCAGCGGCGGCTGACCGCCCGCCCCGGGCGATGGCAGGCCGAGCAGGTGGCCGTGCGGTGGCGTCCTTGTAGCCGGTGACCGACCAGGGCGTGGTCGAAGGCGACTCGTCCGAGCTTCGGCCGCAGGTGTCGCCAGCTGCGGGGCGAGTGACAGCGGGCGCAGTCGTCCATGACCCGTGCCACCGATCGTCGCCTCTTGGTCACCGCAGCCGTGGACTGGGCCCGATCGCGGCGAGCCCGCTTGGCGGCCCGCGCCGGGTGGGGCGATCGGTGGCAGCTCTTGCAAGCCGTGGTGCCGAGCCGGTAGACGCGGGTCCGGACTCCGGCGACCTTCAGCTGATGGTGGCACTTGCTGCAAGCGACCTTGCGGTGGGCGCCGGTGAGCTTGAAGCGGCTGTGGCGCTGGTGGTCAAACCGCTTCGCGCCCTTGAAGCCGCCCTCGTCGTGACAGCGGCTGCAGCGCGAGCCTGCGGTGCGCTTGTCCTTCGCTGCTCGTCCGCCGCCGAGGGCGAACTGGCCCCGGTGTGGATCCGCGTGGCAGCTCTCGCAGGCCGGGGTCGCCGCGCGGAACGCCGTCACCCCGTCGGGGCCTGGCCGGTGGCAGGCGCTGCAGGCGAGCTGTGTGTGGCGGCCACGCAGGGGCATCTTCGTCTGCTTGTCGTGGTCGAAGACGATCTTCTTGAACGAGCTCTCCTCGTGACAGGTTGCGCAGCCGAGCGGCTTGCCGGTTGGTGTCAGCCGGTACTTCCCGCGGTGCTGGGTGTCGCGGTGGCAGCTGCGGCACTCCCGGCGCTTGTAGGTGAAGCGGATCGCCTTGGGCCGGCGGCGGCTGTGGCAGCGACTGCAGGGCACGGCGCGGTGGGCGCCGCGGAGCGGGAAGCGTGCCGGCTGGTGGCGCGCCACCGAGAAGCTGGTCACCTTCAGCCCGCCGAGCGGGTGGCAGCTCTCGCAGTCGGTGCGGCGCGTGTTGCGCGTGACGTGGGTCGAGAACTGGCCGCGGTGCTCCTTGTCGTGGCAATCGGCGCAGCGAGCGAAGCGGCGGGTGTACTTCATCTTGAACCGCTTGCCGCGGCGGCCGCGGCGACGACTGTCCCGGTGACAGCGCTTGCAGGAGACGACGATGTGGCGCCCAGTGAGCGGAAAGCCGGTCTTGTTGTGAAACGAGACCCGCTTGAGCTTGCTCAGCGGCACGCCGGCGAGCACCGCCGAGCGCCTCTGTGCGCCGGTCATCGGCCCGAGGGGCATCCGGCCCCGGCGCGCTCGCCAGTTCCTCGACCGGTGACAGTCGGCGCAGTTGCTGCCGAACTTCTTGTCGTGCCGGTCCTGGTGACAGGCGTTACAGCGGGTGCCCTTGGGCTTGGCGTT
>JAUVBO010000223.1 GCA_030591195.1 Pseudomonadota bacterium | reverse complement strand
CGGTTCGCCCGGGACCTCGAGGCCGAGGAGCGCGCCCTGCGCGAGGGGCCGCTCAGACCGTTCAAGCAGTACCTCGCGACGGTGCTGCGGCCGCGCTGGGTCGAGCAGGTCAAGCGAGCGCGCTACCCCGACGCCAACTTCACCGTGCGGCTGACCTTTGGCAGCGTGCGCGACTACACCTCGAGCAGATCCAAGGTCAAGCACCGCTACCTCACCGGCCTCGCCGGGCTGCTGAAGAAGGACCAGGGCCGCGATCCGGTCCAGGTCCCGGCAGCGCTGAAGCAAGCATTTACGCGGCGCCTGACGAGCCGCTTCGTCGACCGCCGGATCAACGACATCCCGGTCAACTTCACCACGACCCTCGACACCACCGGGGGCAACTCGGGCAGCCCCGTGCTCGACGACCGCGGCCGGCTGGTCGGGTTGCTCTTCGACGGCACGCCCGAGTCGATCCTCAGCGACTGGCAGTACCTGCCGGACAAGCAGCGCAGCATCTGCGTCGACATCCGCTTTGCCGGCTACCTCGCCGCCGAGCGCCGGGCCCGGCGCCTGCTGGGCGAGCTGGGGCTCTGAGCTCCCCGACCTGACCGCGGCGCTAGAAGCCGGCGAGGTCGTCGCGCGTCAGCTCGTGGCTGCCGTAGGTCAGCTTCTCGGGCAACCCGCTGCGGGTCACCGGCTGGTCGAAGTCGCCGCCGGAAAAAGCCTCCACCAAGGTCACCGCGCCGGCGTCGATCTCGATCACCACCAGCGACAGCGGCGAGGCGGCACTGGTACCGATCAGCTTGCGGGCACCCGAGCCGAGACAGCCGACGCTGATCTGCCGCAGGCCACCGGCGGCGCCCGGGTAGTAGCCGTGGTGGTGGCCGCTGAGGTAGAGCGCCAGCTGGTGCTGGGCCAGCAGCTGCTCGAGGGCGGTGTCGCCGAGGATCTCGGTCTCGCGGCCGACGGTGACCGAGTGGATCGGCAGGTGACCGAAGGCGAACCGCAGCGGGTAGGCCGCCGCCGCCGCGAGCTGCTGGTCGATCTTGGTCCGCTGAGCGGCCTTGAGCGGGCCGATCACCGTGGCGTCGATCGAGAGGAAGAAGACGCCGCGGTGAACGAAGCTGTAGCCGAGCGGGTAGTCGGCGGCGTCGACCATCTGGTCGACCTGCGGCGGGCGCGCCTTCCACTGGTCGACGTAGATCGCCCGCTCGCCGGCGTAGGCGGCGTAGCCCGAGGCGTCGTGGTTGCCCGGGGTGACGGCGATCGGAATGCCGGCCTTGGTCAAGGGATCCGTCACCGCCGCGTGGAAGCCGGCCCACATCGCGGCGTAGTCGAGCCCGCTCTGCTGGCCCGCCACCATGTCGCCGGCGATCAGCACCAGATCGGGCTTGATCCGCCCGGTGATCGCGGACACCGCGCCGTGCACCGCGCCGCCGTAGCTGACCGAGCCGTAGCTGCCGTTGAGATCACTGAGCACCGCCACCCGCAGCGACGGCGGCGGTGGTGGCGGTGGCGCCAGGTCGGCCGACGGAACCGGCTGGTCCGGCGTGGTCAGCGCGTCGCTTGGCGGAGCGGTCGACCCGCTGTCGAGCGGCGCGCCTGGGTTCCACGAGCCGGTATCGATCGTCTGGTTCGCGGTCGGCTGCTCGCTGCAACCCACCGCGGCGACGGTGATCAACGCGAGCAGCACGGCGCCCCGGGCACCTGCGCTGGTCATGGCTCCTCCCGAATGCAGCATAGACCAACTCCACCCGCTGCGGGGCAACGACCTGGCCCTAGCCCTCGGTTGTCAGCGGGCCCGCATCACGAAGAAGGTATAGCCGTAGGTGTCGCTGTGGCGGCGGTAGGTCTCGATCTCGTCGCGGCACTCGGCGAACACCGCCAGCGCCAGATCGTCGGTCGCGTGCTGTCGTTCAAGCTGGTCGAGGCGCTGCTCCATCGGCCCGAAGAAGTCCACCAGCCAGGTCGACTCGGGCAGCGTGAACCGCTCGAGACAGTCGAAGCCGGCCCCGTCGATCTGGGCCAGGGCGCCGTCGACGTCGCACATCCCGGGGTACTCCTCGTCCCAGAAGCGGCGCAGCTCGGCCGGCGGGTCGCCGCGCAGCCAGGTCGCCTCGGTCACCGCGATCACGCCGCCCTCGCGCAGCAGCGGGCGCCAGCCCACGAGCGCCTGGCCGAGGCTACCCATGAAATAGGCCGCCCCCTCGGACCAGATCAGGTCGAGGCTCGCGGGGTCGAACGGGGGATCGGTCATGTCGCCGACCATCGCCGTGACCCGCGGCCGGAGCTGACGCTCGCCCAGCGCCGAGTCGAGCATGGCGACGAACGGCGGGTGGTTGTCGATGGCGACGATCGTCGCGTCGGGCGGTCCGTGCTCAGCGAGCACCAGCGTCTGGGGGCCCGGCCCGCAACCGAAGTCGGCGATCGTCGCAGCCGGCGGCAGCGGCGAGGCCGCCTCGAGCGCCCGCAGGGTACAGGCCGTGTCGCCTGGGCCCCCGCGCGGGATGCCCTCGTAGACGGCGAAGAACGCTTCGCGGACCCTCGGGTTGTCGAAGTCCATGCCGCAGCAGTGACCGCTCAGGGCTCGCGTGTCAAGGGGGAGCAGCGGCGGACGAGGGGAGGCAGCGAGGGGGGGCGACGGCCTACTGAGGGGGCTGACGGGGGCCAAGCGCCCTCAGGTGCGGCTCAGAACGGGTTGGTCCCGCAGTCCCAGCCGCACTTGCTGTTGTTGTCGCAGGTGGCCTCGCCCATGCACATCGGGTGAATCCAAGGGTTGGCCTGGTTGAGGCAGTCCGACGGGGCACCGCAGTCACCGTGCTTGCGGCAGATGCCGGTCACCGGCGGCGTGCCGCACCAGTTGAGGCCGAAGGCGCAGTAGAGGCCGTCGCCACAGGCGACGCCGATGTCGTCGCCGCAGGCATCGCCTTCCTTGGCCGCGCGAGTGTCGACGTACTTGACCTGGCAGGTGCCCTGCTCACAGACGCCGTGGGTCTCGAACCAGGGCGGCAGCGGGGTGAACATCGGGCAGTTCCAGGGGAACTGGAAACACTGGTTGTCGTTGTACTTTTGCCTGGCGGCGTTGACCGGACCCTCGAGCGTCGAATCGATCGCCCGGGTCGGGTGGCCGCAGATCAGGGTGCCGCCGACGAACTTCTGACAGTCGGCGTCGGTGCTGCAGCTGCCAGCGGTGTCCACGGCCGTTTGATAGTCCTTGTCGATCGCCTCGCAGGTCGCCTGGTCGGGTCCGGCGCCGTCGCAGACCTGGGCCTTGTCGTTGCAGCAGTCGCCGTAGGCAGCGCAGAGGTCGTCGCAGCCGCAGTAACCGGTGAAGCTGGTGGCCAGCGAGCCACAGGAGCCCGAGCAGGAGAGGGTCGGGTCGACCCAGCCGTCGGCCTTACCGCCGCCACGCATCGACTGGAAATCCGGCTGATCCGTCAGCTCGCCGCAACCGGCGCCGAGAGCGATCATCATCGCCGCCCCGAAAATCATCGTCGTCTTCTTCGTCATGCCGCACCTCCGAGAGGGGTTGATTGAGTTCGTGTCCACCCGGGTGACGGAGTCGGTCGCGAGCCGGTCGCAGCAAATCGACCGTCCGGGGGCAATTTTTCGCCGCCGAGCCCGAATATCGAGGAATGTTGTCTTGTGTCTGGCTCTTGGACGTCGCAGCCGGCGGGGGGCTGGACCCGCTCACGGAAGCGAGTAAGGTGAGGGCCGAAGCTATGGTTGCGCAGCAGATGAAGTCATAACGTCATGACGCCCTCCGGAGTCAAATACCTCGCAGTGGGCATCGTCCTCGTCGGCGGGATCGGCACGGTGACCTACTTCAACCGGGCCAAGCGCGGCAACGGCGAGCTGGTCCAAGCGGTCGAGCGCGAGCGCGCACCCGTGCGAGTGCTGACGCTCCAGGCCAGCAGTATCGAGGAGATCCTCGAGCACACCGGCGTGCTCGAGGCCGACCGCGACATCACCATCACCGCCGAGGTCTCGGGCAAAATCCGTCGCAAGCTCAAGCGTATGGGTGACGCCTGCAACAAAGGTGAGGCCCTCTTCCAGCTCGACGCCGAGAGCTACCGCATCGCCCAGTCCCAGGCCCAGGCTCAGCTGAAGCAGAGCCAGATCCAGCGGATCCAGGCGGCGCGCGACCACCGCCGCACCGCCACCCTGGCCCAGCGCAAGGTGATCGCCGGCGCGGCTCTGGACCGGGCGGACACCGCCCTCAAGACCTCCGACGCGTCGGTCCAGCGGGCCGACGCCGCCCTGCGCCTCGCCCGGCGCAACCTGCGCGAGACCATCATCCGCTGTCCCTTCAGCGGCCGGGTGGCCGAGACCATGGCCGACCTCGGCCAGGTGATCGTCCCCCAGGCGCCCCTGGCCCGACTGGTCGACACCAGCCAGCTCAAGCTTAAGCTCAAGGTCTCGTCGGCCGAGCTCGCACGGCTCGAGGTGGGTCAGACGGTCAGCCTCCACGACCCGTCGCTGCCCGCCGACCGGCGTCGGACGTTCACCGGCAAGATCGCGCGGCTCGGCGTGGCCGCCGATCCCGCCACGCGCACCTTCCCAGTGGAGGTCACCGTCCCCGGCGACAGCGCGCCGCAGCAGCAGCAGGAGCGGATGAGCGCCGCACCCCGTCCGGGCCAGGTGGTCCGCTCGATGATCGTCATCGCCCACCACCGCGACGTGCTGGTGGTCCCCGAGTCAGCGGTCGCTGCGGCCCCTGGCGGCGAGCGGACCGTGCATGTTGTAGAGCAGGGCCGGGTCGCCCGGCGAACCGTCTCGCTCGGCGCCCACATTAGAGATCGTGTCGTCGTCACGCGTGGCCTCAGGCCGGGCGAGCAGGTGATCGTCGCCGGGCAGCACGGCCTCAAGCCCGGCGCCGCCGTCACCGCGGTGAACGCCAGCCCGACCACTGGGGCAGCCGAGGCAGCGACAGCGGGAGCGAAGCGCCCACCCCAGAAGAAATAGGCCATGTCGCTCGCGCGCTTCTCGGTCCGAAACCCGGTCCCGATCAACCTGCTGATGGCGGCGATCCTCGTCGCCGGCGCCGTCTCGCTCATCGCCCTGCCGCGCGAGCTGATGAGCGACATCTCCTTCAACTGGGTCTTCATCCAGAAGGCCTACCCCGGCGTCTCGGCCGAGGAGATCGAGCGGCGGATCACGATCCCGATCGAGGACGAGATCCGCGACGTCAAGGGGATCGACTTCGTCGCCTCATACTCGGCCGAGGGCGCCGCGTTCATCTCGGTCAAGTTCAAGCAGATGAGCGACGCCGAGTTCCGCTACCGGCTGCAGGATCTGCGCACCGAGGTCGACAAGGTCAAGGACCTGCCGGCTGATGCCCTCGACACGGTGGTGCAGAGCTTCGGCTCGGCCGACTTCGCCCCGCTGATCTCGGTGCACCTCTACTCGAGCCACACCGGCGAGAAGCGGATGATCAAGCTGGCCAGGCAGCTGCGCGAGGAGCTGCTGACGGTCGGCCGGGTGTCGAAGGTCCAGTTGATCGGCGTCCGCGACCGCGAGGTCTGGGTCGAGGCCGACCCGACCAAGCTACAGGGCTTCGCGATCTCGCTCGAGCAGCTGCGCCAGTCGATCGCCGGGCGGGTCAACGTGCCCGCCGGGCGGGTGACCGTCGGTCGCGAGCAGATGCTCGTCCGCTCCCTCGGCGAGCTCCAGCACGCCGACGAGGTGCGCACGGTGAACGTCCGCGCCCTGCCCGACGGGCGCGTGGTCCGCGTCGGCGACGTGGCAAAGGTCAGCGACACCTTCGAGGAGGAGGTCACCCGCGCCCGACTGCAGACCAAGCCGGTGATCTCGCTGCTGGTGACCAAGCAAAACGACGGCAACTCGATCGCGATCACCGACGAGGTCAAGAAGCTCGCCCGCACCTTCGGCACGCGCCACGCCG
>JAUVBO010000631.1 GCA_030591195.1 Pseudomonadota bacterium | reverse complement strand
GGGCAGCGGGAAGACGTAGATCGCCTCGATCGGTTTCTTGTAGGGGTTGACGAACCGCTGGGTGACCCTGACCGAGGCGACCATCGCCGCGATCTGGGCGTCGACGTCAGTGTGGGCCAGGGGCAGTGCCACGGTCCGGCCCGACGACCGGGTCTGCATGTAGCCACCACTGGTGAACTTCGGCTGCTGGGCAGCTTCGGCCGCGCCAGCTCCCCCGACCGCGCAGATCACCGCCAACAGGCCGGCCATCCCAGGCCGCCCGAGCTTGCCGCTCATCGCTCGTTCCTTTCTCACGCGAGCGTGACTCCGCTCGCATCGGTTCGACACGCTTGGTGGCGTTGCGGCGCCGCTGCCCCGACGCTACTGACAACAACGTCGGCAAAAGGTTCGGCTGTCCGAGCGACAGCCAGAGCGCGCGGTGTCCGCCGCTCGAGCCGAAGGGCGAAGCTAGGGGGGGCAGTTGGGGGGGCAGCCGGGGCAGTCGCCGACGTTACAGATCTGCTGCTCGAGCGTCTTCGGCCCAGCGGGGACCCTCGCGGCGACGAAGCTGTCCGGTGGGCGAGCGCCGCCGCAATAGGCCTGGACCCAGACGCCGACGGTGATCACCGCGTCGCCCTCGTGGACCCACGCCAGCGCGGCGTTCGGGTTCTCGGGCACGAAGACGATCGCGATCCGCTCCTTGGTGAAGTCGATGCCCGCCGCGGTGTCGACGGGCGTGCAATTGAAGACGTCGTGGTAGGCCTGCTCGCCGTCGATGACCGTGATCGTCACCGGCAGGCTCGCGGGCGACAGCGCACACTCGGGCGGCGCCGAGTAGCTCTTCGCCGACAGCTCGCTTCCCGCGGCTGGCAACGGACAGGGCTCGCCGCCGTCGGCCGCACCCCCGTCGGTCGCGGGGCCGTCTAGCGGGCTGGCATCGGTGACCCCTCCGCCATCGGGTGCTTCGCTCGAGCTATCGCTGCTGCAGCCCGCGGTGGCGAGCACCAGGGCCAACAGGACGTTCGGCGGTGTGTAGCGCAAGATGACCTCCTGCGCCGATGGTACGCCAGCGGCGACGACGGCGAAACACCACCCCCTGCTCCTGCTCCTGCTGGGCGTCAGCGCCCCGCAGGCTCGAGTTGGGCGATGCTGCGGCGGGCGCATCGTGGCAAGTCGAGGAAGTGCATGCCGACGGAGAAATCCCTCCCGGTGGGCCGCACGTTGACGATCTTGCTGGTCACCTCGACCAGCGGGCTGGTGCCCGGCAGGTCGAACGAGAGGTAGTACATCTTGCCCGTCACCTCGGGCACGCCCTGCCGCAGCGAGAGGCCCCCCTGGCTGAGGTTGGCCGAGCGCGTGTGGTAGATCGTGGTGCTGAGCGGGTCGCACTGCTCGATCCAGATCTCCAGCGGCAGGCGACGGTAGCGCCGCCGGTCGGGGGGCGGCGTGGTTTCGTTCGGTGTCCGCTGAGGCCCCCGGACGCGGTACCAGGCGGCGATCATCACCGTCGAGAGGTCCTCGAGGTCGATCACGTGTTCGTTCACCGCGACCCCGCCTCGGTCCCGCACCATCGTGCGCAGCTCGCGGTCCGCTTCGCCGACGATCAGGACGAACGGCCCGTCGAGCCCGAGGTTCCGCAGCGCGGTGAGGACCGACAGCCCGTCGGGCGACACGAGCATGTCGGCGAAGACCAGCGGCAGCCTTCCGCGGCTCCGGCCACCTCGACGCTCGCGGACCCTCCTGACCGCCTCGATCACCTCCTGTCCGGTACCGAGCTCGCGAACCGGAATGCCATAGCCTGCCAGCTCGGCAGCCACCAGCCGACGTCGATGTTGATGACCGATGGCCATCAACACCTCGACGTCCTCGCCGCTGGGCCAGCGGACGGGAAGCGTGCGCGCGTACCTCATGCACCGTTCTCCTGAGCAAAGGGATTGGGAAGCCGCCAGTTTTATGCACGAAACAAGCCAGGTCTCCCCCGAGGGATACCGGAGACCTGGCGCACCGACCGCGCCGCGAATGGGGCTTAGTCCTCGGGCGGGCTGGGGCAAATGCCCCGCCGCTGGTGCCGGACCTCTACTCGGTCAGCGCGTCGTGAACGTGGCCGACCGTCTGGGGCTGGTGGCTGCGGATCGGGCGAGGCGGCTTGGCCCGCTTGTTGGCCGGGTTACGCTCGTTGACGATCCGGTCCCACCAGATCGTGCCGCCGATGTCGCCGACGACCTTGGCGCCAAAGTTGGTCTCGAGGTTCAGGCCGGGGATGCAGCGCGCGATGTTGGAGACGGTCTCCATCTTGAGCGAGCTCTTCCAGATATCCTTGAACTTCTTCGGGTCGCTGGCCACCCGGTTGCGGATCCGGTTCTGCAGGTAGTCCTTGCCGATCTCGTAGCCAATGAGGCCGATGGCGTTGGTGGCGAACAGCCCCACGCCGCTGACGCCCGCCATTGCGGTCACGCCCTTGAGCGCGGCGGCCTGGGCAAAGCCGAAGAAGCCGAAGGTCGCCGACATGCCCGTGTCGGTAGCCAGCTGCTTGGCGTTGAACGGGTCGACCTTGGCCACCATCGGCGTGACGTGCACCAGCAGGCTGCGCGACCCACAGGCCAGCGCGCCGCCGGTGGCGGTGCCAAGGATACTGCCGACGGTCTTGCCGACGATCGGCGTGGCCCACTGGGCGACCGCGCCGCTGAGGGCCGGCGCGACGAAGAACGCCGTGCCGAACATCGCCGCGGTGCCGAGTCCGATCCCCACCGCCTTGGCGGGATTCTCGCGGGCCCACTTGGCGCCGGCCTTGGCCGTGCGGGTGACCACTCGCCGGGAGGTCCGCGCCGCGCCGATGATCGCGCCCTTGGTCTCCGCCCGGCCCTCGCGGGTCATCACCCGGCGGCAGGCTTCCCGGCCAAGGTGGCAGGTCTTGCGATAGGTCGTCCGCAGCCCCTGACCCAGAGACCGCAACCGGTGACGAAACCCGCGGCGGGGCGCGACTGCGCGGTCGCCACGGACGTCGCTCGACAGGGCGGCCTGTCGGCGATGGGGATTGGCGTGACCGGGTGACTGAGCGGCAGTCAGCAACCCACAGACCAGCAGGCCCACCAACCAGCGCTTCGAGACTGACTGCATGCGACGAAGCAAGCTCGGTCCCTTTCGTTCCTCGAACTCTGCGAGGCCTTCCGGATGTGCACGTAGTGGACCAAGTAATGATCCAGGTTCTCCCCTTGTCTTTATTGCGTTTTTTCGGCGCCCCTCATCTTTCTGGCCTCCGATTGTCGGAGGTGCTCACGACCGTCCACGTGCTGTCTTCAGGCCGAGGTCCTGGTATCCTTGCTGGTGATGTCGTCATCGGCGAACCGGATGCTCGAGCGGGACGGCGCCAGCGCCACGGGCAACCACGGCACCGACGAGGCCAAGGCATCCTGGTTCGTCGACGTCAGCCGCGGAGACCTGCACCTCGTCGACGCCGCCGGCGGGGCGATCGACCAGGGTGAGCCGCTGCCGCCGGCCGACTGCCCCGACGACATCGACGGTGAGACGCGCGATGACGCCCCCGACCTGGGCGCCGACGAGCACTGACCAGGAAAGAGAGAGCCAGGTGCACCTTCGGCCAACCAGGAGCGTGAAGCTGGGGCGGTTGGGCCTGTCGCTCGCCCTCGGCGCGCTGGCCACGGCGATCGGCGCCTGTGGGGGCAGCGCCGCGCTCGACGCGACGGCCGATCCGCCCGCCGACGGC
>JAUVBO010000474.1 GCA_030591195.1 Pseudomonadota bacterium | reverse complement strand
GTCGGCCCTGCAGCGACGTACGAGCGTCCCCCGCCCCTCGCGGTCCCAGCGCCAGTGCATCCCCTCGCGCTTGCCCCCGAGATACCAGCGGTCCTCGTAGAGCTGACCGGTTCGGTGCCAGCGCCGCCAGCGTCCGTGCCGCAGCCCGTCGCGGTAGGAGCCCTCGAGCGAGCGCCGGCCGTTTTGGTGCCAGCGGGTCCAGCTGCCCGTCCGCCGGCCGCGGCGGTAGTCCCCCTCCGCCCGCCGTCCGGCCCGTCGTCGGTACCACATCCGCCAGCGCCCGGTCTCGAGGCCGTCCTTGTACGCCCCCTCGCGGAGGCGCCGGCCGTCAAGGAAGGTGAACCGCCACCGGCCCTCGCGCTCACCGTCGCAGACGGTCCCCTTGGCGCGATAGCCGGTCGGCTCGGCGCCGACCTTCAAGCGGAGCACCTCGCACCGCCTGCGCCGGCGCCGGGCCGCCGTGGCGTCCGGCGAGCGGGCAGCTGCCGACGCGGCGTCCAGACGCGGGCCGACGCCCCGAACCCCGGCGTCCGACGATCCAGCGGCGGCGCCGCGTGGAGCCGCCCTGCCGGCCGGCGGCGGGCCGGCGGCGACCCGCGCCGGAGACGGCTTGTTCACGCAGCCCGCGAGCAGGCCCAGACAGGCGACGGGCACCCTCGACCAACGGCTGTGAATCGAGCTGATCACTGCCGACACAATAGAGCCTGAGCCAGCCGAGCGACAACAACTGCTGGGCCTTGGCCCGATGGCACCTGACGGACTAGCAGCAGAGAATGATCCTGGCAGGGCAATTCCGGGCGATAGTATCTGAGTGCCTGAAGGTATCCGATGAGAGCAACCTGGTCGAACAGCCTGCCCCTGTTGCTGACCCTCGTGATGGCCGCGCCAGCGACCGCCGCGCCCCACCCTGCCGTCACGGCCCAGCCTCGCAAGGACAAGTGGTGGCGGGCGGAGCAGCAGCGGATCAACGAGCTGGTCAAGCGTTCGCGCGATGCCCGGCTGCTGTTCATCGGCGACTCGATCACCTACGGCTGGAAGGGCTCGGGCGAGAAGGTCTGGCAGCGCTACTACGCCTGCCGCCAGGCGCTCAACCTCGGCATCGGCGGCGACCAGACCCAGCACCTGCTCTGGCGCCTCGACCACGGCAACCTCGCGGGCCTGAAGCCGAAGGTCGCGGTGCTGCTGATCGGCGTCAACAACGCCTTCGACCGCCGCCACCGTCCGCGCCAGATCGCCGCCGGGGTGTCACGGATCCTCGACACCCTGGGGCGACGACTGCCGCGGACCCAGGTGCTGCTGCTCGGCATCCTCCCCGCGGGCCAGCGGCCCGGTCGGTTTCGTGACAAGCTCGCGGCGACCAACCGACTGCTGGCCAGGGTCGCCGCAGCGCGAAAGCGGGTCCGCTACCTCGACATCGGCGCCCGCTTCCTCGACGCCCGAGGAGACCTCTCGGCAGAGATCGCCGTCGACCACCTGCACCTGACCGGCAAGGGCTATCAGATCTGGGCCAGGGCGATCGAGCCGGTGCTGCGCCGCGCGCTTCAGCGCTGCTCGGGCTCGTCGAAGTAGGTCTCGGGCTTCTCGCGGAAGAGGATCCGGACCCCGGCGAAGATCGCCGTGCACCCCAAGCAGAAGATCACCACCGACAACGCCGCGAAGAGGATTACGCTCAGGCGCGCGGAGCTATCCTCGCGCTGCTCGACGATCGCGCCGACGTTGAGCCGTGGACCACCGAGGTTGCCGCGGTAGTAGCGACCCAGCACGGTGGCCACCTCGGTAGTCTTGAGCGAGACGTTGCGCGCCAGGCCAAAGCCGCCGCTCTCGACGCGCAGCCGCATGCGAGGCAGCCGGCGCAGGGTACTGCTCGACGCCTTGCCCTTGCGGTCCCGCTCGGCGAGCCAGCGCGCCAGGGCCTCGCCGGTGAGGTGCTCGGTGCCGACCTTCTCGGACACCAGGAACGCGATCCCGTCCTTGGCGCGCCAGAGCCGCCCCTTGACCCTGACCCACTGCTGATCGAGCGCGGCCGGCCGGCCGATCAGCTGCTTCAGCGTCACGGGCCTGGCCCGCTCGGGCTGGACGAAGAGGATCCGATCGTTCCAGACGAAGTACCAGGTGCCCACCAGCACCCCGCTGATGCTGATCAGCAGGCCGCCTCCGGCGAAGACAATGGCGAGGATCAGTCGGACCATGATCAGTCATGGTAGTAACCCGTTTCGCCGCCGCCTGGCAAGGCGCCACGGCCGGCATCACCATTGCAGGTAACCCTGCACCATGCTGCGCACCTCCGTCCGCATGCCGCTGACCTGGATCTTGCCGTCGCTGCTCGTCGCCTGCCAGGCCACCTTGGATCTCCGCCAGGGAAATGGCGAAGATCGCGAGCCATTCGTCGCCAACGGCTCTGACTCCCCGCTGGCGGGCTCGGAGTTCGTCGCCAAGCTCGAGCACGGCGGGAGCGCGACGTGCAGCGGGAGCCTGATCCATCCGCGGCTGGTGCTCACTGCCGGCCACTGTGTCCAGGCCACCGACGCTGCCAGCGCCTGCAACCCGAACGTCGCACCGGTGCGCGACTGGCGGCAGCTGCGCGTGGTCGTCGGTCAACAGTCCGCTGTCCCAGCGGGCAACGGGCTGCTGCGCCATCCGGGGTACTACCCCTGCGAGGTCTGGCCGCCAGCCGGATACCGCAACATCTCGGTGGTAGCCAACGACCTGGCGTTGATCGTGCTCGATGCCCCGATCACTGGCGTGAAGCCCGGGCGGCTCGCGACCAGCGCCCCGGCGGTCGGCGACCGTCTGACGATCGTCGGCTACGGCGTGACCGAGAACGACCGCGAGCGGGACAGCCCCGACTGGGGCATCAAGCGCTGGGCCGAGGCCTTCGTCTGCACCACGCCCCAGTCGGAGCACGACGGCTTCGAGATGTGCGCCCGCCCCCACGACGTCGACGGCCAGTGGCCCGACCTGCTGTTCGGCCTGATGTGCATCTGCGACTCGGGCGGCCCGACCCTCGACGCCGCTGGCGCGATCATCGGCGTGCACAGCACGACCTCGTGCCGCCGGGCGACGACTGACCGTCCGGCGGGCTGGCCCTTCACCGACGCCACCGTGGCCCACGCGTCCAACCGTCCCTGGCTCGACAAGGTCCTCGCCAGCGCTGACCAGCCGTGGGTCTGCGCCCCGGGCCCAACCTGCGCCAGCTCCACCGGCAGCTGCACCATCGGCGGCCACCTGGGCGTCGACGACTGCCAGCCAGGCCAGTGCTGCGGTACCGCGACCCGCACGCCCTGCTTCTGTGGCGGAGACAAGATCGCCGCCGGCACCAGCTGCACCTGTGGCTTCGGCCTCTGCGAGGCCGACAGCAAGACCTTCCCGCGGGGCGCGTGCCACGAGGGCCACCGGTGCGTCGGCGAGGACCAGCCCCTCGACGGGCTGACCTGCAGCGGCTGCTGGCATGGCTGGGTCGCCTCGTCGACCTGCACCGTCGCGAGCGCGCCAACGACGACCACCCAGCCGCCAGCCCAGCCGAGCCCACCGACGAGCGTCCCCGCTGCCTCGGGCGTCACCTGCGTCAGCGGGGCGCAGACCTGCCCGAGCGGCTTGATGCGCTCGCCGGCATGCCAGACGCTCACGACCCAGAGCGGCAGCCCCTGCTGCGGCGCCGGCCTGCAGCCCTGCGTGGTGCGGGGTAGCTGCCGCCCCTGCCCTGGCTACAACTGATCAGGGCAGGGAGAACCCCCGGACGTGCAGTGCGGTGAACGCCCGGTGGTCTGACCGGACAATCACCTCGGCGGTCGGGGCCACGGTGAGGCACGGGCCCGGGTAGACGATCGAATCTACCAGGGCTCCGGCGCCGTCAAAGAGCCGGCAGACCGCCTGCCCCGCGACGTTGAAGTGAAGCTCGAGGAGGTGTTGGCTGCCGGGCGCACCGCTGACCGCCTGGCCGTTCAGCGAGCCACAGCCATCAGCCCTGAGCTGCAGGACCGCCGAGTCGCTGTCCTGGCTCCGCTTGGTAACGCTGCAGAAGTAGCGCGGCTCGTTCGCCGTGCGGGTCACGCCGAGACGGACGGCCCACGCGGCGACCGGGAGCGACAAACCGAAGCGGAAGCCGAGCTCGACCAGCGGGTGGGTGGCCGTCGGCGCGGTGCGGAGGAGCTGCTCTCCGTTCGTCAGATCAACCTCGCCACAGCTCCAGGCGGGAGACCCAGTGACGGCCCAGGTGCCCGAGGCCGCGGGATCCTGGTCGAAGACCTCGTCGAACAGCAGCGAATCGCAGACGCCCGACGGGGCCCGCGTGTCGGGCAACCCATCGCAGTCGGCGTCCATCAGCGGGTCAAGACACTGGTCCGAGCAGATGGCCGCACCGGGGTTGAC
>JAUVBO010000411.1 GCA_030591195.1 Pseudomonadota bacterium | reverse complement strand
CGCGCAGATCCCAACCTCGAGCGACCGCCGATGGCTGCGTGCCCGATGGGGCCGTGCTAGGATTCCGACGTTGTTGACTCGGCAAAGATAGGCACTCGATGGGCACTGCATCACGCTGCTCCACTACTCGCCCGCGCTCGCTGGTCCTCGGTCTTGCCCTGCTGCTCGGCGGCTGTGCCGACGACGGAGCGCAGGTCGGGACCGAACGCGGCCCGTGCTACCCCAACAGCACCTGCAACGCCGGTCTGACCTGCCTGTCAGGGCTCTGCGTCCGGGCGGTCGATGGCGCTGGCCCGCTCGACGCTGGTCCGGACCTCGGGCCGACCGAGGCGGGAGCAGACCTGAGCCAACCCGACGCACCCGCGGCAGACACCTCGAACGCCGATGCCGCCGACCACACGCCACCGACGGTGACCTTCACCGACCCCGCCGACGGCGACACCACGGTGGAGCCAGACGCCTCGATCACGGTCCTGTTCTCCGAGGCGATGGCCCCCGCCTCGCTCGACGAGACGACCTTCACGGTCAGCGCAGGAGGGGAGACGGTCGCCGGCACGATCAGCACCACCGGCAGCTCCTGCACCTTCGTGCCGGATCAGCCCCTCTCCCGGCTCGTGCTCCACGCGGTCGAGATCGGCACCGGCGCCACCGATCTGGCGGGCAACCCCCTGGCGCAGGCTCACGCCTTCAGCTTCGTCACCCGCGACCGGCGGTGGCTGACGGCCGAGCGTCTCGAGATCGGCTCGCCCAACGCCGAGCGCCCACAGGTGGCCATGGACGCGAGCGGCAACGCGATCGCCGTCTGGTCCCAGTACGCGCCCCAGACGACCTTCAGCATCTGGGCCAGTCCGTTCTCCCGCAGCGCGGCGGCGTGGGACACGCCCAAGCTGGTCGAGACCAACGAGCAGGGCAACGCATCGGCACCGCAGGTCGCGATGGACGCGAGCGGCAACGCAGTGGCCGTCTTCTGGCAGTTCGACGGCGTGCACTACAACATCTGGGGCAATCGCTACCGCGCAAGCAACGGCACCTGGGGCACGCCCCAGCTGATCGAGACCAGCGACGCGGGCGACGCCTCCGCGCCGAGCGTCGCCGTCGACGCCAGCGGCAACGCGGTGGTCGTCTTCTGGCAGTTCGACGGCGCCCGCTACAACATCTGGTCCAATCGCTACGTCGCGAGCAACGGCACCTGGGGCGCGGCAGAGTTGATCGAGACCAGCGACGCGGGCGATGCGTCGGCGCCCTACGTGGCGATCAACCCGTCGGGCACGGCGGTGGCGGTCTTCTGGATCCACGACGGGACGCACTACAACATCTGGTCCAATCGCCTCACCGCCGCGAGCGGTAAGTGGGGCACGGCCGAGCTGATCGAGGCCAACGACCAGGGAGACGCGACCACGCCCCAGGTGGCGGTGGACCAGAGCGGCAACGCCGTGGCCGTCTGGCCTCAAAGCGACGGCACCCGCTACCACGTCTGGGCCAACCGCTACAGCGCGAGCGAGGGGAGCTGGGGCACGGCGGCGCAGATCGAGGCCAACGACCAGGACGGCGCGTTCGCGCCCCAGGTCGTCACCGACGGGGCTGGCAACGCGATGGCCGTCTGGCGCCAGCGTGATGGTGCGCGTCACGACATCTGGGCCAGCCGCTACCAGGCCGCTGCCGCCGCCTGGAGCGCACCGGCGAAGATCGAGACCAACGACCAGGGCGACGCGGCGGAACCCCGGGCTGCGATGCATCGCGACGGCGACGTGATCGTCGTCTGGCCCCAGAGCGACGGCTCCCGCCATGACATCTGGGCCAACCGCTACCTGGCACAGAGCGACCAGTGGGGCACGCCAGAGAAGATCGAGACCTCCGACCAAGGCGACGCGATCACGGTCCAGCTGGCGATCGATCCCGACGGCAGCGCCGTGGCGGTCTGGGCCCAGGACGACGGTACCCGGTTCGACATCTGGGGCAACCGCTTCGACTGATCCGACCTACGACGACTGCTCCGCGCTGGCGCCCGTGCGCAGGCAGCAGATGGTGTCGAAGAACGCCGAACCTTGGCCGGCGGCGGCGTAGCGGCGGGCGAAGTCGAGCTCGAAGGAGGCCGACGCCTCGTCGAACGGGCCCAGGTCGACGAGCGCCCGGGTCCGCAGCAGCGACGGCTTGAGCGAGTAGTGGGGCCACCAGGTGTTGGCGCGACCGTCGAGATTTCGGGCCCAGAAGGCCGCCTCCTCCGTCGAGCCGGGCAGCAAGTGCCGGTGCTCGAGGTAGCGCCGGCCCGAGGCGGTCCGCCGCACCCTGGCGCCGACGATGTCGCGGTCGGCGATGCCATCGGCGTAGTTGCGGTTGAAGAGCACCTGGCCGAGGCCCTGGTCGCTGTCGAGGATCTCGCGCGCGAGGCCGACGTAGCGCAGCCGCTCGAAGAAGTGCCAGCCGGCCTCGAGGCTGAGCCAGTAGGGCGTGCTGACCAGCTCGCGGATGACGTTCAAGCTCCCGGCGTGGCCGCGGTCCTGGCGGTCCTTCCAGATCAGCTCGAAGAAGGGGTAGCGGCGCTGGATCTCCGCCCGATCCTCATCGCTCGAGCAGTCGTCGACGCAGATCCAGCGATCGATCCGGTCGTGGTCGGCGCAGGTGAGCAGGAACGAGTCGATCGTGGCGCAGAGACGGTCGAGCGCGCCGCTGGTGACGATGCTCAGCGTCACCTGCGGGTCGTCGGCCCGGGGGCGCTCGACGATGCCGGCGACGATCGCCGGGTCGTGGCGGAGAAACTCGTCCTGGAACTTCGGCACCGAGAAGTCGCGGTTGGCCTCGATCCGCGCCCGCTCCCCGTCCGGCAGATCCGCCGACCAGAGCATCTGCGCGTTGTGAAAGAACGCCTCGGCGTGCCGATCGAGGGCGTAGGCCGCCAGCGCTTGCTCGTCGCGGGCGCGGTAGTCGTAGACGTCCTGCTCGACGTGGAGCGCTTCGCGGCCGGGCCGGGGCACGGCGACCGCACGCTGGGCGCAGCGATGAGCCGCCCTGGCGATCGCAGCGCCCTGCCGATCGTGGGAAGCGACCCGCACCAGCGGCTCGGCGCGAGAGGGGTGGGCGACGAAGCAGTCGAGATAGGCTGAGCGCGCCTCGTCCCACGGACGCTCGAGGAGCTCGAGGCACCGGGCGACGCGGTACCGGGCCAGATACTGCTCCTGCTCGTCGCCGCCGAGGGCCACCCGCTGGCGGTACAGGTCGAGTGCTCGCTCGAGGTCGCCGCCGTCGAAGTAGCTCCCGGCGAGGAGGCACAGCAGGTGCGGATCCCCTGGCCCGTCGGCGAGAGCACGCTCGAGCAGCGCCGCCTCACCGAGCGACGTCTGCGGGGCGGGGTGCGCGCTGTCCAGCTCGTAGTCGCCCTCGATCTGCCCGGTGGTCGGCTGCTCCAGGTCACAGGCCGCCCGCGGCTGGCCGTCGCGGTCGAGGTGCTCGAGCACGCGCGCTTCGGAGAGCGCGATGATGAAGGCCTGCCGGTCCTTGACCCCGAAGCTGACCAGCAGCCGCCCCCGTCGCTCGTCGCGCGCGAGACCGGCGCAGAACTCGACGCCCCGCTCGCGGAAGTAGAACGGCTGGGACACGCGGCGAACGGTGAATGCCCGGTCGAGCAGCACGAAGCGGTGCAGGTACTGCCGGCCAGCGTCCAGCGAGATCACCTGATGAACCAGGTAGAGCCAGCCGCCGGGCACGGCGATCGCCTGTGAGCTGCCGCGGGCTTCCTCCAGCAGGAGCGGCGCCGGCGAGGTCAGGTGCTCCTGGGCCTGCATCGTCTCGAAGTCGAAGCGCAGGACCACGGTCGGATCGGTGGAGTAGATCAGGTAGAGCTCCTCGCCGTCGACCAGCGGCACCCAGTTCTTCTGCTGCAGCTCCGGCCGCACGCCTCGCTGCAGGTGGGTCTGGACGACGGCGCACTCATCGTCGAGCTCGAGGATCGCCATCTCGCTGCGGCCCGACGGGTTACGGTCTCTGACAGCGGCGGCAGCCCAGAGCTTTCCCCGACAGCGGAAGGGTCGCAGGTCCTCGAGCCCCTCGACCTGGACCCCCTCGAAACGCTCGACCCCGGGCGTGCGCTCCTCGATCCGCTGGCAGCTCAGGGTCTCGAGGTCGTCGTCGAGCGTGAGGAGGTAGTTGCGGGCGCGCAGCACGCCATCGTCGCTCGTGACGAGGTAGGAGTCTTTGTCGAGAGCGTGGTTCGTCGTGCGTACCACGCAGCAGCGCGAGGTGCGATCGACGCAGATCGATGGGTTGAGCGCCAGGTAGCCGTCGTCGCCCGCGACCTCGAGCTCCTTGACGCGATCCGGCACGCCGAAGAGCTCGCTCGCGAGTGGCGCGTAGAACGCCAGGTTCGCCCAGGCCGTCGCGCGGATCTCCGCCGGCGTGTCCCGGCCGCTGGCGAGCTCGAGGCAGGCCTCGAACCCGGCGCGCTTGCGCGCCTCGTCCTGGCAGTAGAAGCCCGCGATGCTGAGCTCCTCCTTGAATCCCCACTGGTAGACATCGTCCCCGACGAACAGGCCGTCGCGCGCCGGGTAGGGGATCGCCGCGCCCGCCTCGCCAAACAGCATCGCCGCCTCGTAGCGGCCGGTGGTGCGGAAGTGCGCCGCCAGCCCGTGGAGCGGCTCGGCACGAGTGGGCCTCGCCTGGTAGGCCTCGAGCGAGCTCTGGATGAAGCGCGGCTCGTCGCCCAGCTGCTGGTGG
>JAUVBO010000075.1 GCA_030591195.1 Pseudomonadota bacterium | reverse complement strand
CCATCGGCGAGGGCCAGCTCGACGCGCGGGCGGGCGAGCTCGGCTACGGCGTGCGGGCCGGGATCGCCGTCGCCCAGCTCGGCCTCCGGGCCGGCGCCCGCCCCACCGCTGCGAGCAGCAGCGACGAGCGGGGCGAGCTGACCGTGGGCCTCGGGGCTGGCGCGGGCCTGCTCTACCGCTCGGAGGACGCCGACGGCGACGGCCGCCGGGAGCGCGGCTTCTCCGTCGACGTCGGACCCGTGGGCGCCAAGGCGGTCTCCGAGGACTGGACCCGGAGCATCTTCCCCTCGCTGCGGGGCGAGGACGCGGCAAAGAAGCACGTCGAGCGCGCGATCGCCAAGACCCTCGAGGCGATCGGCAAGGGCCGCTGATCCGCCTCGGTCGGGGAGGTGATAGACTTTTCCGTTCAGATCGCGAGAGGACCCGATGGCGGAGCAGACGCGACTTTCCCGGCTGCAGTGCATCGCCTGTGGCAAGCAGCACGACCTCCTCGGCGCGCGCTTTGGCTGCGACAGCTGCGGCGACCTGCTCGCGGTCGAGCACGACCTGGAGGGCATCCGCCAGCGCTGGCCCGACCTCAAGGATCGCTTCGAGGCCCGCTGTGGCGATCTCTCGGGCCCCCACGCCTCGGGGGTCTGGCGCTACCACGAGCTGATCCTGCCCGACCTGCCGGCGGAGATGATCGTCAGCCTGCCCGAAGGCAACACCGGCCTCTATCGTCGCCGGGCCGTCGAGCGCTTCGTCGGCGCGGCCACGGTGCGGATCAAGCACGAGGGCGAGAACCCGACCCTGAGCTTCAAGGACCGCGGCATGACCGCCGGCGTCTCCTGGGCCCGCCACGCCGGCGCGCGCCAGGTGGCCTGCGCCTCCACCGGGGACACCTCGGCAGCGATGGCAGCCTACGCCGCCGCGGCCGAGATCCCCGGCGCGGTGCTGCTACCCCACGACAAGGTCTCGGTCGAGCAGCTGGCCCAGCCGATCTGCTACGGCTCGCGGGTGCTGGCCCTCGAGACCGACTTCGACGGCTGCATGCGGATTGTCAGGGAGCTGACCGAGGGCGGCGGGGTCTACCTGCTCAACTCGATGAACCCCTTCCGCATCGAGGGCCAGAAGGCGATCGGCCTCGAGACCCTGCACCAGCTCGGCTGGCAGGTCCCCGACTGGTTCGTCGTCCCCGTCGGCAACGCCGGCAACATCTCGGCCCTGGGCAAGGGGCTGCTCGAGGCCCACGCCCTCGGCCTGATCGACCGCCTGCCCCGGGTGGCCGGGGTCCAGGTGGCCGCCGCCAATCCGTTCTATCGTTCCTACACTCAAGGCTTCAAGGCCCGGGTGCGCGTCACCGCCCAGCCCACCGTGGCCTCGGCGATCCGCATCGGCGACCCGGTCTCGTTCGACAAGGCTCGGACCGCCGTGCAGCGCCTCGGCGGCGTGGTGACCCAGGTCACCGACGCCCAGGCGATGGACGCCAAGGCCGTGGCCGACGCCGCCGGGGTCCACATCTGCCCCAACGCCGGGGTGGCCCTCGCCGGCGCCCGCCGCCTGGTCGCCGAGCAGACGATCGCCGCCGACGCCTCGGTGGTGGTGATCGCCACCGCCCACGGCGCCAAGTTCTCGAGCGCCGCCATCGACTATCACACGGCGGACCGTCACTCGGCGGACCAGGGCTCTGCGGACCAGGGCTCCGACCGCCGCAACCCGCCGCGCCCGATCGCCCCGACCCTCGAGGCGGTCCGCGAGGCGCTGAAGTAGCTCGCTCGAGCTCCCAGCCCCCTCGCTGGGTCAATTCTCGCCGCGAGCGACACAGAAGGGTGACGGCGCCCGGCCCGCGGCGACCAGCTCGCCGATGCGGCGCTGCAGCTCGCCCGGGACTTGCCCGAGCCAGGGGTCGAGCTGTCGACGGAGGGCCCGGCGCGCGGCCCAGAAGGGCTCCAGCGCGCGGTCGACGCCTTCATCGGCCACCGCGGCCTGCTGCAGGGCGGCCGCCGTCTGCCGGTCGAGCTGGTCGAGCAGCAGCAGGTTGGCCGCGTTGTGATGGCAGCCGTCGAGCGCGTCGTCGGCCAGCGCCTCGCCCACCGTGACGTCGCCGGCAAAGCGGCCGATGGTGACGAAGAGCAGCACCGCGTGCTCCAGCGCCACCTCCGCCGGCAGCGACCGCTCGGGCAGAAAGATCAGCCGCGCCTGTCGAACCTCTTCGACGTAGCGGGTAGCAGCCCGGACGAGCCCCTTGCAGGTCAGCGTCTCGAGCTCGGACGCCTCGTCTGCGGCGGCGGGCGGCAGGGTCGGCTCGCGCGGGTCGGCCGCCGGACGCCGGATCCCCAGCCGGAGCAGCTCGCCGGCATCGCCCAGCACGCGGTCGACGCCGATCTGGTCGAGGATCGCGTCGAGCTCGTCGGGGGCGCCGGCGAGCTCCCGCCCGTCCACCGCGGCCTCGCGGAAGCGGCAGTCGCCGAGCGGGCAGCGCTCGCAGCGGGCGTCACACCAGTTGTAGGGCGCGCTCAGCGCGACCTCTTCGCTGCGCCAGCTGGCGCCGCGAGCGCCTCGTCGTTCGTCGGATGATGATGATGGCTGCATCGGTCGTTGCTCCTATGTTGGAGTGCGGATCCTGGTCGACTCGAGCTGTTGCTCGACGAAGGTGATCAGCGCCTGGGCGTCGATCCGGCGGCGGAAGACAAACACCGGGCCGGGGATCGGCCCGGCGCCGAGCTGGTCGGCTCGCGCGGCGAGGGCCTCGTCGATGCAGACCACCCAGGGGCGCGAGGCGGGCAGCGCAGCGAGCACCGCGAGCTTTTCGCGCAGGTAGCGCTCGGTCCAGAAGCCGACCACCTCCACCGGGACCCGCGCGCCGCGCCGGGGCTCGATCAAGGTGAAGTCGGCGCAGGCGATCTTGCGGCCGATCTGCACCAGGTCCGCCTCGCGCTCGACCTCCCAGGCGGGCGCGAACCGCCGCAGATCGCGAAACAGCCGCCGCTCGAGCATGCTGTCGAACGGCTGGACCGGAGCGTGGCTGCTGCTGATCGGATCGAGGTGGGTCGCGGCCCAGGTCACCGCGCGCCCGCCGAGCACGCAGCTCGCCCGCAGCGACCAGCGCGGCGCTCGCAGCAACGCCGGCAGCCACCGCGCCATGGCCCGGCCGTACTTGGTCGTCCGGTGAAACAGCGCCAGCGGCCCCGAGAGCTGCAGCCGACCGCCCGACCCGAACCCCTGCGCCCCTCGCTCGCGGGCCTCGAGCAGCAGCTCGCCCTGCTCGACCTCGGCGAGGCAGAGCAACCGCTGGAGCCGCGCGAAGCGCAGCACCGCCTTGAGGTTGCCGCCCACTCGCACCTCGAGCCGCTGGGCCCGCAACAGCAGGCTCTGGGCGAGGACCAGGTTGTAGCCCTCGATCGCAGCCACCGGTGACAGCTTCTCCGGCAACCCGGCGAGCCGCCGCGCAGCCGGAAGATCGGCGTAGAGATCGCGCGCGACCGCGACGGGAGGGACCCCGAGCTCGCGGGCGGCCAGCGCGATGATCGCCTCGCGCGGTGTGTCGAGCCCGGCCCTGCCGGCGCGAACAAAGAGCGCCGCGCGGATGCGCGTCGGGGCGCAGGCGGCGTCGATCTCGAAGCCGCAGCGCCGCAGCAGCCAGCGGCTCATCGCCGCGCAGGCCCGTCGCCGCGAGCCACAGGCAGCGCGGAGCTCGCGCAGCCTCGGCTCGACCTCGGCCCGGGCGAGGCCCTCGCAGGCCTCGAGCTCGAGCAGCAGCCGCTCGACCCAGCCATGATCGCGGGTGGTCAGGTAGCGCGGGACCACCACGGCGGCGCCCTCGTCGACCTCGAGGTCGAGCAGCCGCTCAGGCAACAAGGTCACGCTGCCGCCGCTCCGCACTCTGCACCTCGTAGGTGTCGCGGGCCACCAGCTCGTAGACCACCGCCCGCTTGCCGGCCAGCGGCCGCAGCAGCCGGCCCACCCGCTGGACGTGCTCCCGGGCGCCGAGGGTTCCGCCGACGATGACCCCGATCCGCGCCTCGGGCAGGTCGATCCCCTCGTTGAGCACCCGTGACGAGACGACGGCGCGAACCTTCCCCTCGCGCAGCCAGCCGAGCACCTCGTCGCGCTCGCGACGCTTGATGTCGCAGGTCACCGCCGGGATCAGCAACGTTCGCGAGACAGCGTAGGCCGCGTGGTTGTCGGCGGTGAAGATCAGGGTCCGGTCCGACCGGTGACGGGCGAGCAGCCGCGCCACCAGCTGCAGCTTGACCCGCGCGTTGCTCACCAGGCGCCGCGCCTCGATGAAGCCGGCGAGGGCCCGACGGCCAAAGGTCGAGCGGCCCGCCAGGCGGGCAAACTCGGCGTAGCTCCAGCCGCCGGCCTGGCGAAAGCGCGCGTAGGCGACGTTGAACGGCTCGCGGGCGGCGAGGTAGGCCCGGCGCTCGTCCTCGTCAAGCTCGACGAAGAGGCGGATTCGATCGAACGGCGCGAGGTGCTCGCCGGCGAGGTCGGAGACGGCGTAGTGGCAGACCACCGGCCCGACGAGCTGGCCGAGGCGCGCGGTGGCCGCGACGCTGTCGGGCGGCGTGGCGGTCAGCCCGAGCCGTCTAGCTGCGGTGCACATCTCGAGCGCCTCGGCCCGGGCGCCCGAGCCGAAGTGGTGCGCTTCGTCCACCACCACCACCTCGAAGCGGTCGCCGTGGTCATCCATCCGCCGGTAGGCGCTCTCGAAGGTGCAGACGGTCAGCGGCTCGACTGACCGCCGGCCGTCGCCGAGCACGCCGATCGGCCCGCGGTAACAGCGCTGCAGCTCGGCGAGCCACTGGTTGAGCAGCACCCGGGTCGGCACCAACACCAGCGCCGAGCGGCAGAGCCGCGCCAGGGCGGCGATCGCGACCCGCGTCTTGCCCGCCCCGGTGGGCAGCACCACCACCCCGCGGCAGCCGTTGATCAGCCAGCTATCGAGCGCCTCCTGCTGGTAGGAGCGCAGCGGTGGCCGCCGGAGCGCATCGATCAGCTGCAGCGGCGGCGCACCTCGCACCTGACAGGGGATCTGCGCCAGGTGTAGCGCCCGGCGCACCGCCGCGTCGCGGTGGGCCGGCGCCCGCAGGGCACCGACCCGCGGGTCGGCCAGCAGCTCGGTCAACCCGAGCGCTGCCACGCGCTCGAGCACGCCAGGCGGGCCCTCGACGAGGATCGTCCCGCGGTCGAAGCGCAGGCTCACCGCGGCGTGCGGTCCGCGCCCGGGCGACCTGCGCGCTTGACCGACCCGGGTCAACGGCGAGGCGGTTGGCAGCGGCATCCGCGTGCTCCCGGCAACCCACGAGGCGTCAGGTCCTGCGAACGAGGGCGACCACCGCAGCGACCGGGACCGGCCGCGCCGGGCGGGCGCTCGCTGTCCATCGAGCCCGGCAGGCGACACCGCTCACCGCGGCCGTGTCCGCCGATCTCCGTCGGCGTCACCTCGAAACAATCACTCCAGGTCATCCGTCTTCCTCCCGCGCTGGTCTGGCTCGAGTCCGTCGCCGCTGAGCAAAGCAACCACCGGGCCATCGCCGCCGAGGCAGGGTTTTCGTGGTCTTGCGACGGCGCCAGGCCGGAGACGATCCGGGGCACCGGAACGGCCGCGCCGGATGCCGGAGCGCGACGAGGGAGCTCAGTGGGCTGGAAGGGGGTGTCTCAGGCGGTGAGGTAGTCGGCGACGATCGAGAGCAGCGCCTCGCCGTAGCGCTCGCAGCGCTTGGGGCCCATGCCCGAGACGGCGAGCAGGTCGTCCTCGTCGCGCGGGCGGGCCTCGGCGATGCCCGCCAGGGTGCGATCGTCGAGCACGCGGAAGGCCGGGACCTTCTTCTGCCTGGCGGTCTTCAGCCGCCAGGCGCGCAAGGACTCATAGAGGTCTTCGGGGACCTCGGGGACCTCGGGGACCTCGGCAGCGGCGAGGGCGTCGTCGTCCTCGATCACCGTCACGTCCCACACCGAGTCCTCGAGGACGACGGTCTCGTTGGAGCCGCGGGCCGACGGACGCGACGCAGCGGCTCGCTTCTGCTTGCGGCGCCGCTTCGGCCGGGCGACCGGCTGCGTCGCCGGGCGCTCGGAGACGCCCAGCTGCTCGGCGAGCTCGTCGGGCGCGTCGCTCGCCTGTTCACCCTGTGGGGTCAGCCGCACGCGCTTGTAGCGGATCGTGCGGTCGCCGCGCTCGAACTGCTTGCCATCGATCCGGACCAGCTTCTGCCGGGCCAGCGCTCCGAGCAGCGCCTCGAAGCGTCGGCGGTCGACGCCGGCCCCGGTGCCCTCGAAGGTCTCGGTGTAGAGCCGCCCCGAGGCGAGGGCGCCGCCCTGGGCCCGCAGCGACCAGAGGATCCGCTGGCAGGCGGCCACCTCGTCTACGAAGACGCCTCGCCCGCCGGGCATCGCCACGCCCGCCGGCGCACAGACATCGCACTGCCCGCACGCCTCGCGGCTGTCGGTGGTATCGCCGAAGTACTGCACCAGCTGGAGCATCCGGCAGCTGGGCAGCTCGGCGTAGCGGGTGATCCGGTCGAGCTGGCCGCGCTTGGCCTGGCGCTGGGCCTCGTAGCCCGGGCGCCAGTCGCCCCCTCCGCGGCTCACCGAGCCATCGGCCCCGACCCGCGCGCCGCCGTTGATCCGCAGCACGTCGAGCGCCCGCTCGAGGGACTTCTCGTCGAGCAGCGGGCCAAGCTTGTCGAGCACCGCCGCGCGTGACAGCGACCCATCGGCCGGCAGTCGGGACCGGACCTGGGCCAGCACCGACGGCTCGGGGTAGTCGTTCTCGAAGAAGTACTCGTGGGTCCGCCGGTCGCCGTAGGACTGCATCAGCACCGCCCGGCTCGGCTCACCGTCCCGACCCGCGCGCCCGATCTCCTGGTAGTAGCCCTCGATGCTGCCGGGCAGCGCGGTGTGGATCACGGTGCGGATGTTGGCCTTGTCGATCCCCATCCCGAAGGCGATGGTGGCGACGATCACATCCAGCTCGCCGGCGATGAAGCGCGCCTGCACCGCGTCGCGCGTGCCGGCCTCCATCCCGGCGTGGTAGGCCGCCGCGGCGACGGGCTCGCGGGTGCCGGAGAGCCCACCGCTGCCGAGCTCGAGGGCCAGCGCCTCGGTCTTCTTGCGCGTCGGCGCGTAGATGATGGCCGGCAGCCGGTCGGGCTGAGAGAGGATCCGCCGCGCGGCGGCACTGCGCTCCCGCGGCGGGATCTCGACCACCTCGACGGCGAGGTTGTCGCGGCGAAAGCCGTGGATGAACGGCGGCGCGTCGCCGATGCCCAGCTGCTCGACGATGTCGCGCTGGACCTGCTCGGTGGCGGTGGCGGTCAGCGCGATCACCGGCGCCGCGCCCAGCCCCGGCAGTCGCTGCTTGAACAAGCGGTAGTCCGGTCGGAAGTCGTGGCCCCAGTGGGAGATGCAGTGCGCCTCGTCGACGGCGATCAGCCCGAGCTGGCGCCGGGCGAGCATCTCGGGGAAGCGCGGCACCGAGAGCCGCTCGGGCGCGATGAAGAGGAACGCCAGCCGGCCCTCGAGGTAGTCGACACAGACCGTCCGCGACTCGGGCCGCGGGCGCGCCGAGTGGATCCGCTCGGCGCGCAGCCCGAGGGCCTTGAGCTGGGCCACCTGATCTTCCATCAACGCGATCAGCGGGCTGATCACCAGCGTCGTGCCGCCGCGCGCCAGGCCCGGCAGCTGGTAGCAGAGCGACTTGCCCGCGCCGGTGGGCATCACCAGCAACGCGCTGCCCCCCGCGGCCACGTGCTCGCAGACCGCGCGCTGATGCGGGCGAAATCCCTCGTGGCCGAAGACCTCGCGCAGCAGCCGGTCGAGCCGGGCCGCCGGCGGCTCCTCACCGGGCAGCGGCTGCTGTCCGGCCATCGATGCGGCGCCCGGCGCGGCGGGGCAAGCGCCCCCTTCCTCCCGCGCGGGCGCGTGGTGCTCGAGCGTGGCTTCCATCGGTTCCCGGTCGGGCATTGCAGCTGCTGTACCACCCCGGCGATCGTCCTGCAAAGCCCCGCGAGCCCAAGACCCACTGCCGACGACTCGCGCGCTGGGGACCCACCGGCGTCCGGCCCACCGCACGGGCGAGGACGAGATCCGGAGGGCCCTGGGTGCAGGGACAGATGCTGCGGAGAGGAGGGGCCCTTCGGACATCGACCCCGTTTGTTCGCCGACTCTCGGTCGTGATGGTCACGGTGGCCGCTGAGGCCGGGGTTGTGGCCGCCTTGCCGGCCAGTACTCCGCCGTCAGCCGCCGAGGCCGGGGTTGTGGCCGGCAGCGGGGCCTCTGCTGAT
>JAUVBO010000390.1 GCA_030591195.1 Pseudomonadota bacterium | reverse complement strand
CTTGTCTCTATGTCTCCGCACTCTGCGCCCTGCAGGCGGGCAAGTATGCACCCATCGCCCTGGCGATCGTGGCGGTGGTCCTGTACCTCTTCCGCCGCATCTACGCCGAGGTGGGCACCGCGCTTCCCCTCAACGGCGGGGCCTACAACGTGCTGCTAAATACCACGAGCAAGTCCTGGGCCTCGCTGGCCGCCTGCCTGACCCTGCTCTCCTACATCGCCACCGCCGTGATCAGCGCCAACGAGGCGATGCACTACGCCCACAACCTGTGGCAGGGGATGAACATCTTCTGGGCCACCATCGCGCTGCTGGGGATCTTCGCCGTCCTGAATCTGATCGGCATCTCCGAGTCGGCCGTCGTGGCCCTGGGGATCTTCGTCGTGCATATCTTCACCCTCGTGGCTCTGGTGCTCGCTTCCGCCGCGGCAGTGGTGGGAAACCACTTTGAGATCTTCCTGGCCAACTGGCAGACCTCACCGGAACACGGTGTCGCCCACGCGCTGTTCTTCGGCTTCGCCTCGGCGATGCTCGGTATCAGTGGCTTCGAGAGCTCAGCCAATTTCATCGAGGAGCAGGAATTCGAGGTCTTCCCCAAGACCCTACGGAACATGTGGATTGCGGTGGCGGTCTTCAACCCGATCATCAGCCTGCTCTCCATGGGATTGGTGCCGGTGGGGGAGTTTCAGGCGCACAAGGAGGACTTGCTGGCCCACATGGGGGTGCTCTCCTGGGGGCGGATGCTGCAGTGGTGGGTCAGCTTGGACGCGGTGCTCGTGCTGTCTGGCGCGGTGCTCACCAGCTTCGTCGGGGTCACGGGTCTGGTGCGACGTATGAGCCTGGATCGCTGCCTGCCGCAGTTCTTGCTGCAGGACAACCGTTGGCGTCGGACCAACCACTGGATCATCCTGCTCTTCTTCGTGCTGTGCTGCTCGATCCTGGTCATCACCGCCGGCCAGGTGCAGGTCCTCGGCGGCGTCTACACCCTCTCCTTCCTCGGGGTGATGGCCCTGTTCGCCCTGGGCAACATGCTGCTCAAGGTAAAGCGGGGGCGGTTGCCGCGAGCGGTCATCGCCAGCTGGCCCGCAGTGGTGCTGGCCCTCTGCGCGGTCTGTGCCGGAATCGCAGGGAACGTCATCGGGAAGCTGGAGAACGTGGAGATCTTCGCCATGTACTTCCTGGTAACAGTCCTGGTGGTCGCGGTGATGTTCCTCCGCATTCAGATCATGAAGGTGGTCCTGTTCATCTCGCGGGCCATGGTGGACCAGGTCAGTGCCATCAACGGCCGAATCAGCCAATGGGTGTTGGGCAAGATCGACCAGATCAACAGTCACGCGGTGGTCTTTTTCACCCGGGGCGACAACGCAGCCAACCTCAATCGGGCGGCGCTGTACGTCATGGCTAACGAGCAGACCAGGCGGATGATCGTGGTCAACGTCTTCACCGACGAGGATCAGATCCCCAACAACCTCGCCGAGGATCTAAGGCAGATCGACCGACTCTATCCATCGCTGCGCATCGACTTCTGTGCAGTCAAAGGCGTCTTCGGGCCGGAGCTGATCGAGCGCCTCGCGAGACGCCTCGACGTGCCCAAGAACTACATGTTCATCGGCTGCCCGGGTGATGGGTTTCCCCACAACATCGCCGAGCTGGGGGGGGTGCGGCTGATCCTCTGAGCCGGTCCGCAGGCGACTCTCATCGGTCGAGGGAGTCCGTGTTGGCAGTGGCGCGTCCGGCGACAGACTGTCTTCGACTACGTCCCGGGCGCCATCGGACGCAAGATCAAGTACGCTGATACCCTGGAGCGGAGACTCGGCCTACTGCGACACTCGACCGTGAGGAACCTGAACAACATGGGTCCGGCGGCGCTCGCGGGTGGGGTGGCCAGGGGAGCATCGGGACCGATCGGTGTCGAGGAGTTTTGTGGACAAGGTACCCATACCTGAGCTCGAGGCACGCTTGGTGGCTGCAAGCGCTTCACCGGTCGATCCGGTGCAACGAATCGATGCGCTGACCCAGCTCGCCTGGGAGCTTCGCAACCCCGACCCAAGGCGCGCTCATGCGCTAGCCACGGAGGCTCGGGACCTGGCGATCGAGCATCGGTACAAGCTGGGGCAAGCCCGTGCGGTGCGGACACTGGCGATGACCCCGGCCGAGCTTCAGGGACTGGGCCCCGTCCTTGCCCTGGGCGAGGAGGCGAAGCGCCTGTTCGACGAGGCCAACGACGGTCCGGGCAGGGCGGCATCACGCGACTTTCTCGCAGGGATCTACGAGTTCCTCGGAGACCTCGCGGCAGGACTGGAATACGGCCTGGATGCCCTGAGCATCGCGCGTGAGGTCGGCGACCCGGTTCGTCAGGGCTACGCGCTCTGCAATGTCGGGGGGATCTTGGCCGCCTCGGGCGAGGTTGACGAAGGCGTCGCACGGCTCGAAGAAGCGCTGCAGCTCTTTGAGAGCGCCAAGACCCCAGAGGGCATCGGCACCATCTGCTCCAAGCTCTCGAAGATCCACCGGGGGGAAGGCAAGCTTGATCAGGCGCTGGCCTATGCCGAGCGTTGCCGCGACATCGCGGAGGAGAGTCAAGACGGGTTTTCGCGCGCGGACGCGTTGACGGCCTTGGCAGAGCTGCAGGACCAGCGAGGCCACGCCGACGACGCAGAGCGACTCTTCCGCGCCGCCCTCGCCAGCTGGCCGGAGCTCGCGAGGAAGGCGATGGGTCCCGGTACCCAGGTTGCGCTGGGCAGGCTGCTGCTCAAGCGCGGAGACCTCGAGGACGCGGAGCTCGAGCTGAATCAAGCGCTCCGGCAGATTCAGGATGTCTCGATCTCGATCGTCGACGAGGCTGCGGCGCACGAGGCTCTGGCTGAGCTGAGCGAACGTCAGGGCGAGCTTGCTACGGCCATCGAGCACCTTCGCCAGGCCCAGGTGCTGCGCGGGCGAATCTCTCAGCAGGACGCTCGCAACAAGCTGGCTCAGGTAGAGGTGCGGGCCGAGATGGAGGCGGCCAAGAAGGACGCTGAGATGCAGAAGCTTCGGTTTGTCGAGCTGCACGCGATCCAGTCGAAGCTGGTGGAGGCCGAGAAGATGGCGCTGTTGGGGAAGCTCGCGGCTGGGACGGCGCACGAGCTCAACACGCCCTTGGGAGTCTTGCAGAGCAACACGAAGTTGTACGCGACGGCGGCGCAGCGCCTGGCATCCCTGGCACAGGAGCGGACCGAGCTGGGGTCAGAGGCATCGAAGCTCGTGGGAGTGATCGAGTCCTGCCGTGAAACGAGTGAAGAAGCGATCAGGCGCCTGACGGCGATCGCTCAGAGCTTCAGACGCTTCACCCAGTTGGACCAGGCGGAGCGACGCTCTTTCGATGTCGTGGAGGGGGTGGAGAGCGCCCTGGCTCTGTTGGAGCCCACCCTGCCAGATGAGATCCAAGTCGAGCGGCGCTTCGAGGAGGTTCCGGAGATCGAAGGCTGGCCCCGCGAGCTGAACTACGCGTTCATGACCGTGCTGCAGAACGCGAGTCAAGCGATCACTGGCGCAGGGATCGTTACCGCGGGGACGAGCGTTGGCGACGGCAGAGTGCTCGTGCGAGTGCACGATACGGGGTGCGGGATGAGCCAAGAGCAAGCGGCGAACTTGTTCGACGTGGCATGGTCCGAAGACGGCAACCGCACCAGCATGCGACTGGGCCTCGCGGCGGCCTACAGCACGATGCAGAAGCACGGCGGAACGCTTGACGTCCAGAGCACGCTCGGCCAGGGGACCACAGTCACTTTTGGTTTTCCAGCGCCACCAACTGCCCCCGGTGGCGATGCGGGGGCGGTCTAGTCGTCCTGCTCGGCGAAGGCCCGCGCTGGGTCGAGCTGGGCCAGGGCCGCGAGCAGCTCGCGCGACTCCTGCTTCAGTGAGTCGTCTGCGGGGTTGCCGGCCCGTAGCCGGCGGTTGCAGACGATCCGCCCGCAGAGCACCTCGATCATCAGGGTCGGGGCCCACTGGTGAAGCGGCCGCTGCAGCTCCTGGTGTAGACCCTCGTAGATCGGCCGGGCCACCGGCGCGGCGTCGGTCTCGAGGCAGAGGTCGGCGATGCCGAGACGCAGCCGGAACCGCGTCCGGTCGTCGGTCTCGGCGGCGATCGCCTGCTGCAGCGCCTGGCAGGCGGCCTCGAGGCCGTCGGCCTTGAGCCGCGCTCGGGCCCCGGCGAGCAGCCCGTCGACTCCGTCATCGGCCGGCGCCTCGTCCGTGACGCCATCGCCGTCTCGATCCGCTGGCGCCTGCTGCGGCTTGGCGGGCCCTGGCGTCGCCGGCGCCGGGGCGGTCGCGGCGTCGAGGGAGGCGAACCAGGCCGCGGCCTTGTCACTCGCCTTGAGGCGTCCGAGCCGCTGGCGGATCACCGCGGACTCGTCAGCCAGCGCCGCGTGGGCCTCGTCGTAGCCGAGGTCCTGGATCGCGTTGGCGGTCTCGAAGAGCGTGTCGACCGACATGTCCCCCCCGCCGAGCAGCTCCGCGAGCAGCGGCGGCACCTTGCGCGACGCGCCCTGGGCGCCGAGGCGCCAGAGCTCGGACTCCTGCGCCTTGGTCAGCGGCGTCTGATCCCGCCCGGCCTCCCCCTTTGGCAGCACCCCGAGGTATGAGCCGATGCAGGCCAGCCGGTAGCCGGCTGCCGCCGTGGGATCCTGGGTGATGATCGCTGAGGCGGCCAGGCGCACCAGCTGGGCCGCGTGCTGCAGGGACGCGTCCCCTCCGCCCTGCGGGGGGGGGGGCGCGGGGGCGGCCGGCGGCGCGGGGGCAGCCGGCGCGGGGGCAGCCGGCGCGGGG
>JAUVBO010000918.1 GCA_030591195.1 Pseudomonadota bacterium | reverse complement strand
GTACTTGCGAATGTCGAAGCCGTCGTGGGCAGCGTTGCCGTCCATCGCGTGCACGCCGTCGCTGAAGAAACCCGCGCCGCAGCTGTACTTGGGGCCGAGGGTCTGGTCGAGCTTGTCGTCGCTGTTGAGGTCGAGCGCGACGATCGCGCCCACGGGATCGGACTCGGTGTCGCCGGTGCGCACCACCGCCTTCGACAGGTCGTTGGAGATCTGGAGCTGGGAGATGCGGGTCTTCAGGCCGCTGACCCCCTTGGCCTGCATCACGTCCTGCACGGTCTTGGTGGTGACGTTGACCCGCTTGAGCTGACCCGAGGTGGTCTCGTGAAAGCCGCCCATGGTGAAGTAGACCCAGTCGACGGTGGGGAAGTCGACCAGGCTGTTGCGCAGACAGTCGCCCAGCAGCACCTCGTTGCTGCCGTCGATGTCGATCACCGCCACCTTGGCCGTGGCGCTGCCGGTCTTCTTGATGAACGCCACCCGCTTGCCGTCGGGGCTGATCGCCGGCCGGCTCGCGGGGCCGCTATGGATCTTCTTCGAGCTGACCACCACGTCGTTGACGATGTCGTGGCGCCAGAGCTCGCCGTCGATGGTGCCGTAGTACTTCAGCTGGTCAGTGCCATTGCGGGTGTTGATCACGATGCCGTCCACCGCCGTGGCGGGCGCCGGCCAGAGCAGACAGACCAGGCCCAGGATGGGCGGCAGCGGGACGCTAACCGATCGACGAGTCATCTCTCACCTTTGACCAGACTCCCGTGACTGTCTTGACGAGACTCCCCCCATTTTACAATGCAACGCGCACGCCAGGCGTGACGAAGCGCTCATCATCTCGAGATCATTGACCGGTTACTGGAGGATTCTCCCCCCACCCGTCGACGAGGAGCCTCGGTGGGGGGCCTGACTCAGCTGGGGCGCCGCACTCAGCTGCGGTCTGAGTCGAGGAAGTCACCACCGCCGGCCTTGAGCGCCTCGGCCTGGAAGAAGGTCCGCGCCGCGTCGATGATGTCCTGGAAGTCACCGTCGAGCACACCCTGGAGGTTGTGCCGGCTGACGCCGATGCGGTGGTCGGTCAGGCGGTCCTGGGGGAAGTTGTAGGTCCGGATCTTCTCCGACCGCTCGCCGGTGCCAACCTGGGCCCGTCGGGCCTCGCTTCGCTCGGCGTCCTGCTTGGCCTGCTCCTGCTCGAGCAGCCGCGAGCGGAGGATCCGCAGCGCCTTGGCCTTGTTCTTGTGCTGGGACTTCTCGTCCTGGCAGATCACCACCAGCCCCGAAGCGATATGGGTCAGCCGCACCGCGCTGTCGGTGGTGTTGACGCTCTGGCCGCCCGGGCCACCAGCGCGCATCCGATCGACCTTGAGATCCTTCTCCTCGATCCGGACGTCCACGTCCTCAGCCTCGGGCATCACCGCCACGGTGGCGGTGGAGGTGTGGATCCGCCCCTGGGACTCGGTCACCGGCACGCGCTGGACCCGGTGGACACCACTCTCGTACTTCAGCCGGCTGTAGACCTTGTCGCCGGCGATCAGGGCGATGGTCTCCTTGACTCCACCCGAGGCGCTCTGGCTGGTGCTGAGGATCTCGGTCTTCCAGCCGTTGCGCTCGGCGTAGCGGCTGTACATCCGGAACACATCGCCGGCAAACAGCGAGGCCTCCTCCCCGCCGGTTCCAGCGCGGACCTCGAGCAAGACGTTCTTTTCGTCGTTCGCATCCTTGGGCAGCAGCAGCAACTTGAGGTTCTGCTCGAGCACCTGCTGACGCCGCTGATCCTCTTCCAGCTCTTCGCGCGCGAGCTCGCGCATCTCCGGATCGGCTGCCAGCTCCTGGTTCTCGGCCACTCGCTCGAGCAACGCTCGATACTCGCGGTAGGTCTCGACCAGCTCCGAGATGTCCGCCCGCTCCTTGGAGAGCTGCTGGTACCGCTCCCGGTGGTTGATCACCCCGGGATCACAAAGCAGCTGGTCGAGCTCGACAAGGTGCGCCTCGACCTCATCCAACTTGTCAAACATCGGCTGACCTCCGGGCTAGACGCGATACTCGCCGCACCATCCGAGGACGCGGCGACGACTTGGAGAGGATGCGGTTGCGAGCAGAGGCGCGCGCCCGCGAGACCGTAGCGGCGCGCCGGTCCAGTGTGAGAGCGGGGCGCTAGCTGCTGGCGGCAGGGCCCACGGTCGTGGTCCGACCGTACTTGCGATTGAAGCGTTCGATGCGGCCTTCGCTGTCGACCAGCTTCTGCTTACCGGTGTAGAACGGGTGGCACGCGCCACAGATATCGACCCGGTACGCGCCCTTGGTCGAGTAGGTCTCGACGACATTGCCGCAGGCGCACTCAATGTTCGCCGGTCGGTAATTAGGGTGAATTTTCGGCTTCATCTTCGAACCTCCGAATGGGAGCCTATAGCGCGGCGAGCCACCAGCGTCAAGCATCAAGCCCACCTTCCGCTCCCTATGGGCTCGTCATCCCTGGCGAAATGCCAGGCGAGCCCTGGCCGCCCCGCCCAAGCCGCGAGAGAAATAGGGGAAATCACCGCAGATCGATGCAGCTCCCCATCTCGAGCATCAGGTATTCGAGCACCCGCTCCTGGGCCAGCAGCACCGGGGCATTACCGAAGGTGTGATACGACGAGAACAGCACCCGCCCACACCCCTTGCCGTCCTCGTCGAGGAAGTCGTAGGAGAGCGTCAGCGGCCGGACCCCCTTGCCGCCGGCCCAGGTGGCCGCCCCCTGGATCCAGACCTTGACCCCGAGGTCAGCGTTGACCTGGCCCACCACCGCCCAGCCGACGTTGAAGCCGAGCAAGTCGAGCG
>JAUVBO010000139.1 GCA_030591195.1 Pseudomonadota bacterium | reverse complement strand
GACCGTCGGTGGCAGGACCGTCGGTGGCGGGGCCATCGGCGGCGGGGCCATCGGTGGCGGGTCCATCGGTGGCGGGTCCATCGCCCGGCGACACCTGAGGACCGTCCGATGGTGAAACAGCCGACCCATCACCGACCGGGATCCCGCCCTCGACGCGTGGCTCGAAGCCCTCGTCGACCTCGCCCCGACAGCCGCCGCCGAGAAACAGCCAACCGATGCCACCGAGATAGGAGAGGAACCGTCGTCGATCCGACAACGGCTGGGCGGCGGCTGGTCCGCTGGTCGGGATGGATACTGCTGCTGACTTCTTCATCGGGCGGTGACAACCATTTTCGCGGCGCAGGGTGGGTGAAGTCAACCGCGGCCGTGTCAGTTGAGGAACACCTCGCAGCTGGCGAAGTCGATCGACCAGTTGCCTCCCGCCCGACCCTGCCAGCCGTAGGCCAGGGCCTTGGCGTCCCACCAGCTCTGGAAACGCACGGTGGTCTCGCCCATGTCCAGGACGAGCTTCTCGTAGAGCGGGTTGTCGGCCAGCGACTGCTGGTCGAGCTTGAGCAGGGTCAGGAACAGCTCGGCGAGCGCGCTCTTGCGGAGGAAGATCTGGCGGATCTCGTCTCTCTCCTCGGGGGTCACTTGGCCGACGGGCTTTCTCTGCTCCACGGAACACTCCTTGGTTGTCTCCCGGCGGGGCTCGCTGGTCGTCAGCGGGACCTCGGGCAGCGCCGGGCGTGGCACCACCGGCTGGCGCATCTTCTTGCCGGTGATCTGCTCCAGCGGGTCATCGTAGCTCAGCTCGCCGATCGCGGGCACCCCGGTGAGCTGGCCGCGCTGCTGGAGCTTGTCGAGCAACCGCCGGGAGGCCTCGCGCTCGAGGTGGGCCACGCGGCAGGCCTGCCACGAGGGCGTGTTGAGCTCGAGGGTCGCGCGCTGGTTGAGGTAGACGCAGCGCCGGCAGTGGTAGGCGTCGCAGAGCGCGCAGATCGGCGCTCGCTGGCGGGTCAGCAGCTGGCGGTTGGCCAGGGCGGGCTCGTCGGGGAGCTGCCCGACCGCCGTCGCCCCGGCGGCGATCAAGCTGTCCGCCGCGAAGCCCGGGCAGATGAAGAACCTGCCGTCCGGTGCCACCGTCAGGTGCTCGATCCCCGCGCCGCACTCGGTGGGCTCGGTCAGGACCATCCGGTCGGTGAGCAGGTTGAGCTCCCAGCCGCGACCGGCGAGCAGCTGCTCCTCGAGCACACTGGACGCCCGGCGCAGCGCGTCGGCGTGACGCTCGATGTCCGCCTCGGTGAAGCGGTCGACGCCGCGCAGCACCACCACCACGCGCTGCACGCGGGTGGCGAGCTCGGCCCAGACGTCGGGCCAGCCACCGAGCTCCCCGGCGGCCACGCGCAGGATGGCGATCAGCTGCCGGCCCGGCTCGAGGCAGGTCGGGTCGGCGGTCGCCAGATCGAAGATCACCACGTCGTCGGCGCTGACTGCGGCCCTCTCCGCCGTGGCCGGCACGTAGCAGACGGCCCGCCGACCGGCGAGCAGCTCGCGGACCTCCCGGGGGACGCCGTCGGCCCCGGCGAGCACCTGCAGCGCCAGCTCGCGGGCCTCGGCGAAGGAGAGCACCGCGCGAAAGACCTCGAGCGACATCCTCGGCGCCTGCGGGTCGACCTCGACCTCGTAGCAGCAGAAGGAGGGCGCGCCGCCGTCGAGCAGCGCGATCAGCGATCTCATGCGCGCGAGCCTCCGTCGTCGCCCTGTTGGTCGATCGCCTGCTGCACCCGCGCCCAGTAGCGGCGGTTGGCCCGGACCCGGGCCTTGTGCATCGCGCAGATGTAGGTCGCCCGCTGGTAGATCGTCGACGTCGCGGCGCAGTCGTAGTTGTGTCCCTGGCACCAGGCGCAGCCGGAGGCGACCTCGCAGGACAAGCACTCGTCGGGGCTCTGGGCCTGGCGGGTCAGCGCGAGAAACGGCCGGAGGCGGTTGAGGTCCAGTCCCTCGTCGAGGCTGCCGATGGCTCGCGCCGTGCGCTTGGCGAGCGAGAAGTCGATGAACCGGTTGCAGGGGTAGAAGGTGCCGTCGACGTCGACGGCGAGCATCCGGCCGGGGCCGCACCAGTTGGTGGTGTCGCGCACCGGGTCGAGGGGCTGGCCCAGGTGGCGGCCAAACAGCGAGCACTCGTGGTCCCGCCACAGCCCGCGCGCGATCATCGCCTCACCGAGCTTGTCGAGCTGCTCCTCGAGCACCAGGTCGTCTCCCGGCTGCCAGACGTCCTCGAAGACGACGTTGGCGTTGACGTGCTTGATCCCAAGCTCGAACAGGTGGCCGACCGACTCGGCGACGAACGGCAGGGTGTCGTGGGCGATGGTGACCTTGGTCGAGGCGTGGGGGAACTGGGCCAGCCAGAGGGGGATGTTGGCCACCACCTGCTGGTAGCTACCGCTGCCGTCGGCGAAGACCCGCTCGCGGTCGTGGACGTGCTGGGGACCATCGATGGTGATCATCAGCTCGAGCTGGTTCTGGTAGCGCTTCACCAGCCGCTGCACCGCGGGCGTCTGGTAGAGCACGCCGTTGGAGGAGATGCTGAACCACGAGCGGGCGAACCACGGGTGGTCGAGGTCGTAGGCGCGCTGGCGGATGTACTCGATGATCCGTTCGATCCGCTCGGCCTCGAGCAGCGGCTCGCCACCCATGAAGTCCCAGATCGCCTCGTCCTCCGCGAACAGGTCCTGATTCTCGAGGAGGTAGTCGACCACCCGCTGGGCGACCTCGAACGGCATCCGCTGGCCCCTGCTCTTGTGGACCAGGTAGCAGTAGCCGCAGCGTAGGTTGCAGTCCTTGGTCAGGATCAGGGTGATCGTCTTCTTCGACGGCAGCATCGGTACAACCGCTCCCGAGCAGCAGCAAGGCCTACAGGCAACCCACCAGAGCATTGCACAGCGGCACCGACGGTGCACCGGATCAATCGTGAGCCCCTCGGCGTCACGCGCCCCCAAGGTGGCACGGCGGCTGCATCCTTGCCCGGCAAGACCACGGCCGGGGAGGGCGCGATGAGGAGAAGGCGGAGGATCACCGAGATCATCAACGAGCAGATCGGTCGCTGGGAGACCAACCGCCGTCTGGAGCGGGAGGTAGAGCCGCGGACGCCGCCGCCGGTGATCGCTCTCTCGAACGCCTATGGCAGCCACGGGGTCGAGATCGGCGAGCTCGTCGCGAAGGCGCTCGAGTTCGATCTGTTCGACCGCGAGCTGGTCAGCCGAGTGGCCGAGTCGGCCAAGGTTCGCGAGATGGTCGTCGAGTCGCTCGATCAGCGGACGCGCAGCTGGATCGACGAGTTCATCGCCAACCTGTTCGACACCCAGTTGCTCACGGCGACGGACTACAACCGCCACCGCTCGCAGCTGTTGCTCGCGCTCGCGCGCCACGGCAGGTGCGTGATCATCGGCCGCGGGGCCTACCGGATCCTCGATCCGCGCTGCACGCTCCGGGTGCGGACCATCGCCCCGCTCGAACACCGCGTGCGGGTCGTCGGCCAGCTGCTGCAGCTGGCCACCACCGAGGCCCGCGTCGCGGTGCTGGCCAAGGACGGCGCGCGGGCGGCCTATTGCCGGCTCCACTTCAACGGCGTGGTCGGTGACCCGCTCGACTACGATCTGGTGATCAACACCGCCACGCTGCCCGCCGAGCAGGCGGCTCAGCTGGTGGTTCGCGCCTTTCGCGGGCGCTTCGTGTCATAGCAGCGTGTAAGGGCCGCAGGGTGGGGGAAATGCCCGCCGAAAGTGGACTTTGGCTTCTTCGGCCCAGGGCTAAGGGGAGGGGTGCCGCTCAGAACCCCCACTGGTCATACGAGCCGTGCCAGGGTCGGAGCGCGCCGCTGAGGCCCTGCGCCTTCAGGGCCTCGGGACCGATCAGGGTGTTGACGATGTCGCGGGCTGCCTGTTGCTGGCCCGAGACGCTGCGCTGGCGGAGGGCGCGCTTCAGCTGGCCGAGCTGGGTGCCGAGCTGGGCCCGGTCGCCCTTGCCCAGCCGGCGGTCGCGGCTGTAGACGTGGTTGCGGGTGGCGGCGCGTGCCTCCTGGATGCTGCCGGCCCCAACGATGGACAGCCCGTGGTTGACCGAGCCCAGCACCTGATAGCCCTTGCGGCTGCTGGGATCCGGGGTCACCACCGCGACGTAGCGGGCGCCGGAACGATGCTTGTTGCCGCCATTCTGCATCTTGCCCACGGCGAGGTAGATCTTCTTGTAGCCGATCCCGGTCGGCAGCTGGACCACGTGCAGGTCGCCCTGCCGGAGGTTGAACTCCACCGCGGTGGAGGAGAAGCTGAGGGCGCCGCCACTGCCACCACCACCCTTGGCCCCCGTCTGGTTGGGGATCCACTTGCCCTGGGCGCCGGGCACCTCGCCGATCGTTCCGCTGCGGGGAAGCCGACGCATCACCTTGCCGATGGCACCCTTGACCGCCCTGCGGTCATTGAACCGGCTCATCCTGAACGATCCCCCTGCGTCTGCTGGCGCCGACGACAGCAGCAGGGCCACCATCGCGCACCCCAGAACCAGCCCGGAACCGATCGAACGCCAACGCGAGGAAACGCACATTTTGGATTGCATCGCACTACTCTCCTACACGGTCGGCAACGCCGACCATGTTGCTGTGTTGTGGGTGTCGGGTTCTACTGGTCGAGGATCGATGAGAAGGCGACGCGGCCGGTCTCCTGGATCCAGCGGTCGGAGGTGTTTTCCTTCAGCGCGCCCTCGATCAGCTCGTATCCCATCAGGGCGAACATCCGGTCCTGGCCCTGGTGCTGGTAGAAGATCGGGCGGGCGTTGCCATACCAGTCGTGGCACGAGCTGCTGCAGCTGGCGCTCTGCGGATCGGCGGCGAGGTCGCCGGCCCGGCTCAGCTCCAGGTCGGTGTCGACGCTGAGGTAGACCGTCCGGGCGGTGCCCACGCTCCAGCGGTTGTTGTAGTCGATGTCGGTGATCGGCAGGCCGATCAACCGCATCGCCGCGCTGTAGCCGAAGCCGTGGCTGCGCGTCTCGCTCTGGGCCGCGTCGGGCAGGCTGAAGGTGCTGACGATCTCCGGCGTGCCGCGGTAGCTCGTCGGCAGCCGGATCGAGGACACGCCGAGGCTCGTCGCGCCGTTGGCCGTGGCCGAGCCGATGACGACCGCGTGGTCGCCGAGCAGATCGAGCCGCTCGCCGGCGTGCGTCAGGGTCAGCCGGGCGGTGTTGCGGGTGGCGACGTTGCGCAGATAGAGGGTCCGCTGGCGCTGCTCGGCGTCCGAGCCTTCTTCACCCCAGACGTTCGGTGTGGTGGCCAGCAGCCAGTTGCCGACGAAGCGGTTCTTGATCGTCCCGTGGTCGCCGGCCGGGATCAGCTGAGCGTAGCTGTAGCTCGGCAGCTTCCTGGCCTCGGCACCGAAGCGGCGCAGCCAGATCCGCGCGACCTTCACCGGGCCGGCGTAGGGGTTGTAGCCCCACTGGCCGGCGGCGCCGGTGTGGACGACGACGTTGAGGTAGTTGCCCCGCTGAGAGAACGAGAACTGGTCCGCCGGCGTGCCCTGGACGCGCAGCGCGCCCACCGCCGAGCCGTCGAGCGGCAGTCGGAAGGCCATCGCGTCGTCGCTGTTGTCCGCCTCGGTCGAGCTGGCCGACATCCAGTCGCGGTTGGTCAGCCAGAGGTAGACCGCGTCGGGCGCGACGTAGAAGTTGCGCGAGTAGGAGCCGATCACGCCGATGGCGCCGCAGCTGAGCCTGGTCGCCCCCAGGTCGCAGGAGACGACGGTGTGCAGCACCGGCATCGTGATCTGCTGCATCGGCATGTAGATCTCGGCCTTGTTGATCAGCTCGCCCCAGGTGCCATGGCCCCGGCGCAGGGCCGGCAGCTGGTCCGCTTGCTGCCAGCTCATCTGGTTGCCGCTGTAGGTCGCGTTCAGCAGGCTGTAGGGCATGTAGAACACCAGCTTGTCGTCGACCAGGCGGCTGGCGTAGTTGTCGCTCGAGTAGTAGTCGTTGGAGCGGAGGAAGTAGCGGCCGTTTTCAACCCGGCTCAGCTGGCCGTGGGCATTGATGCGGAACAGGTTCAGCTCGGTGGCGCTCATCTGGTAGTTGAAGCCGAGCACGACGATCGTGTCGTCGTGCATCAGCATCTCGTCGTACCAGACGTTCGAGCCGTACATCTCGCAGCGCTCCACCGCCGAGATCCAGTCGCGGCTGGCCCAGCCCTCCTTCTGCTCGTAGGTCTCGCTGTCGTAGTAGATCACCGGCATCCACCCGGTGGTCGGTCGTCGGCTCTGGTCCCGGGTCAGGCAGGCGTCGCGGGGCATGTCCGCGAGCACCTGGCTGCTGGTGTTGGGCCCTTGCCGCAGGTTGAGCGTGAAGCCCGCGTCGGTGGCGACCTTGAAGCTCATCTGATCGGGGTTGATGTCGACGAAAGAGGTCGGCGTCAGGTCGCCGTCGATGCCGATCGTGAACAGCCGGCCGCGACGCAGCACCACCAGGTGGTCGCCGTGGGCCTTGACGATGCCGCCCTCGTCGACGCCGCTCTCCTGGTTGTTGGTGATCGACTCGGTCGCCGCCGAGGCTTCGGTCGCCCCGCCGCCACCGCCGCCCATCCCTCCGCTGAAGGTCGGGGCATTCTGGGCGGCTTGCTGCAGGTAGTGATCGAAGTCGACGCCCGCCGCGCCGAAGGTCGTCACCTGGGTCGCCGGCGCGATCGTCGGCGCGCCCGCGTGGTCTCCCTTGGCTCCTGTGGTTCCTGCGGGCTGCTGAGCGAGCGGTCCGCATCCGGTGGCCAGGGCCATGGCGCCGAGGATTCCGCACAAACGTGTCCATCGAAAACGATTGGGTCTCATGTCACCCTCCGATTCCTAAACGAGATTGAGT
>JAUVBO010000484.1 GCA_030591195.1 Pseudomonadota bacterium | reverse complement strand
GGTGCTCAGGCCGGCCCAGCTGAAGAGTCTAGTCGACCTACTGCGAGGCCTCCGCGCCGCGAGGAAGCTACTGCGCGGCGGCGCCCTCGAGGGCCTCACGGTCAGCCAGTGCATCGAGCAGATCCCGCCGCTGCACGGAGAGACCACGCGGGTGTTTCTGCTCTGCACCCTGTGCCTGCTGTCGTCGATGTCGGCCGAGGATGTCCTGCGCGCGCCGGCGAGCTTCTTCTTTGCCAAGCTCGACGTGCACAACGACGTCGTCTCCCCTCGCGCCCTGTACTCGGTGCGCGCGATCAAGGGTGGAACGAAGCGCTACGTCGAGGCGCTAGCCGCCGGATTCCGCGACCGGGTGCTGCTCCGCTCGCGAATCAGCACCGTCGTGCGGCAAGCTGACCGGGTCGTGCTGGTGATGGCCGATGGCACGCGGCAGGAGTTCGACAGCGTCGTTCTTGCCTGCAACGCCGACCAGGCGCTCGCGCTGCTGCAACAGCCCACCGCCCAGGAGCAGGCGCTGCTCGGCGCGTGGCGCTACCACGACGGCCGGATCGTCGTTCACCGAGACCACTCGTCCTTTCCCCACCGGGCGCTGCTGCAGGCCTACACTTTCCTGTATACCAACCGCGGGGGCGACCTGAAGACCTCGGTCAATGGCTGTCTGTGGCACGAGCCCGGTGTGCCACGCGACTGCGACTACATCAGCTCGCAGCACCCGAACTTCCCGATCGACGAGCGCCTGATCGAGCTCGAGACCGTGCTGCGAACGCCGATCTTCGATCACCGGTCGTACGCGACGATCGAGGCGCTGCCCTCGCTCAATGGCATCCGCCGGACCTACTACTGCGGCAGCCACTTCGGCTTCGGCCTCCACGAGGACGCGGTGCGCTCGGCGATCGAAGCAGTCAGCTCGCTCGATCACCAGCTGCGGAGAGAACAGGCCTGACGGGTTGAGGGATCGTCGCCGTCTCAGGAATCCAGCGAGCTCAGCCCCTCCCTGATGGCGTACTTGGTCAGCTCGGCGATGCTCGAGACCTTGACCTTGGCCATGATCCGAGCTCGATGGCTCTCGACGGTCTTGACGCTGATGAACAGCGCCTCGGCGATCGCCTTGGTCGAGCCACCCTCGGCGAGCAACTGCAGCACCTCCCGCTCACGCGAGCTGAGGATCGGAGCCGGCGAAGGATCCGCGTCGAGGCGCGCGAGGTACTCGGTCATCACGACGTCGGTGACCTGAGCGCCGAGGTAAGCCTTGCCGTCGATCACCGTGCGAATCGCCTTGGCCAGATCCTCGAAGGATGACTCCTTGAGCAGGTAGCCCTTGGCGCCGGCGCGGAGCATCCGCGCGATCGAACGGGAATCGCCCGCCATCGACAGACCGATGACCTTGACCTCGGGCCGCGCGGCGACGATCTGCCTGGTAGCCTCGTCGCCCATCAACCTTGGCAAGCCGACATCCATCACCACCACCTCGGGCTGGAGCTCGGCGGCCAGCACCACCGCGTCCCGGCCATCTGCCGCCTCCCCGACGACCTGCATCTCCGGCTCCTGCTCGAGCAGCGCGCGGAGTCCCTGGCGCAAGATCGCATGATCCTCAACCAGCAGCACCTTGATCTCCTTCACCGGTCCCCCCTCTGCGGCTGGCCAGGACCGGCTGACTTGAGTGGGACCTGAAGGACCACCCGTGTACCGGCCCCCGGAGCGGACTCGACCTCGAGCCGGCCGTCATATAGCGCCAGCTGGCTCGCCACAGCCAGCAGGCTCAGCGCCGAGGCATCGCGACCCAGCTCGGCGGGGACGAACCCTTGGCCGTCGTCTTCCACGACCACCAGGAGCTGGCCAGCCTCCACGCGGAGCGAGACACGAACGCGCCGCGCCTTGGCGTGAAGGGCGACGTTGTCGAGCACGGCGCCCAGCGCCTCGACCAGGACCATGCGCTGCTCGCCAGGTAGCGGCTTGGGGCGATGATCGTCGTCGAAGACAGCCTCGATCGCGTCCCGCTCCGCCAGGCGGTCGACGAGCCACGACGCTGCCGCCTCGATCCCGCGCTCGGGGTGAGGCGGCCCGACCTCGGACATCGTCCGCCGGGCCCACCGCATCACCTCGCTACAAGAATCCTTCGCCGCGGCCAGCGCCGTGGCGTGGGTCTTGGCCAGGGACGAATCTTGCAAGACGCCCTGGAGCTGGATTTTCACCGTCGCCAAGACCTGGCCCACATGATCGTGCAGGTCGGAGGCGATCCGCTGCCGGCGCTGAGCTTGCCCTGCAACGCGACGACACAGCCAGCGACGCTGGCCTTCCTGGGGCACGACCACCACGGCGATTCTCTCAGACACGCGCTCTGGGTACCTGCTGACGGCGGCAGAAGCTTGTTGCTAGGGTCAGGATACTATACCATTTTTTTGGCGTGGTGCTTTCCCCGTCCAGCAGGCGGCGCACGAGGGTGGTGATGGACAAAGGCACGGTGTTGCTCGTGGACGATGAGCGTCAGATGCTCTACGTCGGCCGACGCCTGCTGGAGACGCTCGGGTACTCGGTGCTCGAGGCGCAAGACGGCGAGGCTGCCGTCGAGGTGCTCACCGCACACCAGGCGACGATCCAGGTGGTCATCCTCGATCTGGTCATGCCCCGGATGGACGGCGCTGACACCCTCGCGGAGCTGAGACGCTTGGCCCCAGAGGTCCCGGTGGTTCTCACCTCAGGTGGCTTTGGACAGCAACTGCCGGCCGGGCTAGACGTCGATGGGTTTCTCCCCAAGCCGTTTCGGCTCGACCAGGTCGAAGCCTTGCTCTCGACCATCGAAAAGCGGCAGGGGTGCCCACCGCCATGAGCGCCGACGAGCATCGTCCCGAGCAGTCCCTGCGGGCGGCAGAGGAACGACTGCAGGGGTATCTCGACGTCGCCAACGCGCTGATCGTGGTGCTCGACGTCGATGAGACCGCCACGCTCGTCAACCGCAAGGGCTGCGAGCTGCTCGGCCTCGACCAGAGTCAGATCGTCGGCCAGAACTGGTTCGAGCGCGCCATCCCGGCGACCGACCGCCAGCGGGCCCGATCCCGTTTTCGTCAGCAGCTTGCCCGCAACGCCACGACCCACGAGCGATTCGAGAGCACGGTGCAGACGGCCTCCGGCGAGCGCCGCACCATCTCCTGGCGCCACGCCCCGTTGCACGACGAGCAGGGGCGGGTCTACGAGCTGCTCTGTGCAGGCACCGACATCACCGACCAGCTCACGGCCAAGGCAGAGGCCGCGACCTTGACTAGCCAGCTCCGCCGAGCCCAGAAGACGGAGGCCATCGGCGCCCTCGCCGGCGGAGTGGCGCACGACTTCAACAACGTGCTGGCGGCGATCGCGGGACTGGCCTCGGTGCTCGAGGCGGAGCTCGGCGTCGGGCACCGGCTGCAGAGTGACATCGGCGCGATCCTCGCGGCATGTGAGCGGGGACACGACCTGACGCGCCACTTCCTCGACTTTGCCCGCAAGGGCAAGGTCGAGGTGAAACGCATCTGGCTGGACGACGTGACGCTCGAGGCGGCCGAGCTGCTGCAGCGTACGCTGCCCAAGGGCGTCCTGATCCGCACCGAGCTGGCCCACGACCTGCCGCCGATCCAGGGCGACGTCGGCCAGCTCACCCATGTCCTGGTCAACCTGGCACTCAACGCAGCCGACGCGATGGCAGGCGAGGGAACGCTGACCTTCACCACCCGCGAGCTGGTCGTCCGACCGAGCGATCATCACCCCGAGCTCGCACCCGGCCCTCACGTTCAGTTGACCGTTTCGGACACCGGGACCGGCATGACCGCCGCCACACGGGACCGGGCCTTCGAGCCGTTCTTCACCACCAAGGAGCAGGGTCAGGGCACCGGCCTCGGGCTCTCGATGGTCTGCGGGACGATCCAAGATCACGGCGGAGCGGTCGAGATCAACAGCGAGCCGGGCCGGGGCACCGAGGTGGTGATCGTGCTCCCCGCGGCCCCAGCCGACACCGCGCGAGCAGCCGACCCCGCCCGCCACTCAGACCTTTTTTCCGGCTCCGGTGCCGTGCTGCTCGTCGACGATGAAGAGCTCGTGCGGCACGCGGCAGCCCGGACGCTCGAGAAGCTCGGTTTCAACCCCATCCCCGCGGGCAGCGGTCAGAGGGGGATCGAGCTCTACCGCGAGCTACGAGACGAGATCGCGTTTGTGCTCCTCGACCTCGCGATGCCGGAGATGAATGGCGCCGAGACCTTCGCCGCGCTGAAGGAGATCGATCCGGCGGTCCGGGTCATCGTCTACTCCGGTTACTTCAAGGAGAAGGGTGCCGCCGACCTG
>JAUVBO010000978.1 GCA_030591195.1 Pseudomonadota bacterium | reverse complement strand
CCGCCTCGGCATCCTCCGTCGCCGCGGGGGCGACCTCTCCCGCCGGCTCGCAAACCAAGCACTCGGTGGCGTACAGATATTGCACCAGGGCCGCCATCAGACGCAACGCCAGCCCCGCGGCGGCGGGCTGTTGATCCCGCCCAGACTCGGCGCCTTCTGCCCAGAGCCGACGGGCCCGCTCGAGCCAGCCCCGCTGGTCGGCCGAGAGGGCAGCGAACGGCGCCGACGGGGCGGCGGCCAGGCGCCAGAAGTCACGGGCGATCACCGGGCCGACCTTGTCGAGGCCGAGCTCGAGGTAGCGCTGGCAGGCGAGCCGGCAGACGCGCCGGTTTCCCAGGTACGGGAAGAGCAGCGCCAGGGTGAAGACCGGGAAGCGTCGCAGGGGCGTCAGCAGCGCCGTCAGCGGCGACTGCCAGAAGAGCAGATCGACCAGCGACCGCTGGTCGTCGGAGAGCTCGGTGCCGAGCCAGTTGACCGTCTCCAGCCGCTGCTCCACCCGCCGAACCTGTGACCAGGCGAGCAGCCGCGCCGGCGGCGACCGGCCGATGAAGGAGCGCCGACCGGCCCAGAACCGCAACTCGGTGTCGATGCGCGACAGCTCCCCCAGGTTGAGCAGCAGCGTGTGCCGGGCCACCAGCTGGTCCTCGTCGCGGGGGACGCCGAGCGAGAGGCAGTCCTCGGTGAAACCGACCACACGGTCGACGGCGGCCTCGCGGGTCGACCAGCGCCCGCTCGCCGGATGGCTGAGGAACAGCAGGTTGTGCAGACCGACCGCCAGCCGGAGGGTCTCCCCGTCGACGGGGGTCTGCACCGGGTAGAGCCAGCTGACCGCGGCGGCGTCGCCACGGGCGGCCTCGATCCGGACCGTGACGTCGCTCGGCGTCGCGCAGTCGGCCCGCAGCTCGCGGAGATCGTCAGCATCGAGCGGCGCGCCCACCGCGAGCTCACCGCCCGCCACCAGCGGCAGGAGAAAGTCGCGCAGAAACGCCTGGGCCGAGAACTCCATCGTTGGCCAATGCCCTCCGCTGTCGCTAGGGCTCTCCCTCGCCGGGGTCCGCCGAGCCAGCGGAGAATCCCCAGAGCGGGAAGAACCCCACCGAACGGTTGATGATCTCGGTCTGCCCGGCAAGCTCGGCCCGCTGCGATCTCGGCTCGGGCCGGTCGACCACCACGCGGGCGAGCGCCATTCGCCCCAGGGCGGAGAAGGCCGCCCGGGGCAGCCTGATCGGACCGGAGGCTTCGCGGCAGAAGAAGTAGAGCCGGTCCGCCGAAGCCTCGAGGTGTTGCAGCAGCACGTCGGGGTGAACCCGCGGCAACAGCTGGTAGCCGAGGGGAGCCATCACCCCCGGAGCGATCGAGTAGAACATCTCGCCGAGGGGGATGTAGTCGATGCCCGACTCGTTGAGCAGGAAGATCCAGCGGTCGGTGACGCAGACGCTGTAGGCCGCTAGCACCGACGGCGGCAGCAGGTAGACGAGCTTCTTCAGCCAGGGCCCCTGCTCCACCGGCAGCCGCGAGGCGACGACCCGCGGGGTGGCCCCGGCGACCGGCACCAGCGTCAGCGGAACCTGCACCGCCGCGGCTGCGTCCGAGCGCCCCTCGACCGCCGTGAGCGGACGGGCCGCCTCGCCGAGTTGGACCAAGCTCGCCCCGTCGACAAAGACCGGCAGGCCGACCAGGGACTCGACCCGGTCGCGGCTCCCGGAGAAGAGGTAGAACCGCTCGGCGTCGAAGATCGACCCGCAGGAGGTCAGCTCGAGCGGGTGGCGGTAGCCGACCTGCACCGCCACGTGATCGAGCTTGAGCCGCAGCAGCTCGATGCCGGGCGTCGAGCGCGCCAGCCGCTCCATCCGCGCGGGTAGCGACTGGCAGCGGATCAGGTAGAACCGCTCAAGCCCCACCGCGTCAGCGGCGAGCTCGGCCGCTGCGGCCGCGCAGGGCACGTCGTTGCGGTGCAGATAGCCGAGCACGGCGCGCCAGAGCCCGGGCACCACGCGGATCAGCGCCTCGTCGCTGCTGCGCAGCCGGTCCCCGCGGTCCTGCTGCAACGAGAGGGTCAGCGCCAGGCTGGCGAAGGTCAGCTCCCGGTCCTGGGCGTAGGCCTGGACGAAGTCGGCCGCGTAGAGGATGTAGTCCCCCTGCCCGCCGTAGAGGCTGTCGACGTCGTGGCCGAGGGGCGAGCGGCTGTCACGATACTTGACGAAGTGCTTCGCTGACCCCGTGAACGCCAGCCCCCCCGCCAGCGCAGCCGCCGCCGCGACCTGGTCGGCGGCGTAGGAGTTGTTCACGGGGACCTGGACGATGAACTCGCGGCTCTGCAGCGGGGTCTTGACCTGGAGGATCTTCAGCGAGGGCAACAGCTCGTCGAGGCTCATGGTCTCCGACAGCCCTCGCAGCAGGGCGACCACCCGATCGATCGACGGCAGCAGCACGGCGACGAACCGCCCGAGGGCGACGCCGCGGTTGTCCGGCGCGAGGCCCGGGGCGACGAAGCGGGTCTGGTTCGGGGCTACGTGCTCAAGCAACCGATCGCTCCTCCAGTGATCGCGATCGAGCATAGGGCAGCGCTGCTGGCACATCAACAGCCGCGCCGCCGCCGCATTTGCT
>JAUVBO010000293.1 GCA_030591195.1 Pseudomonadota bacterium | reverse complement strand
GTCGGAGGGCGGCGAGAACGCCAGCACGAGGGCGTCCGGGACCTGATCGCGGAGCCCCTTGATCACCATCGTCTCCGGCAGATCGGGCAGCCCGCGCTTGACCATCGCGATGTGGAAGCGGTGGGTGCCGCCGTAGTCGAGCGCCTCACCGCCGGTGCCCTTGCTCACCACCGTGAAGCCGGCGTCGAGCCCGAGGGCTCGCTGCAGGCCGGGTCCGTTGCGCGGGTTGTCGTCGACGAGCAGTACCACGCACTCGGCCTCGTCCGCCGGTGGACCGCCCGCCGCCTGCTCCTCGGCGTCCTTGGCCGCGCGCGAGGCCGCCATCAGCCGCTCGAGGAACAGATCGAGCACCTGGATCGTCTCGCTCAGAGCCGTGGCGATCTCGTCGGCAGCGAGCTCCTTGGCGCACAGACGGACCACCGATGAGATCAGGTACTTGACGTTCTCGGGCTCCTTGGCGACCACGTCCGCCGCGCCGCAGCGGAAGCCCCGGGAGGCGATGTCGAAGGTCTGCCGCGACGAGAGCAACACAGCGGCGGTCTGGGGCGAGCGGCGGCGGAGCTGCTCGATCACCTCCAGGCCTCCCTCGGTCTCCGGCGTGTCCAGATCGACCACCGCCACGGCGAAGAACTTCTCCGTGGCGAGCTCGAGCGCCCTGTCGGCCGCCTCGACGGCGGTGACGATCACGCCCGCGCTGGAGAGCAGCTTGCGAAACCCCTCCCGCACCCGACTGTCGCGATCGACGAGCAGGACCTCGGCGCCGCGGGCCGCCGCGGGGATCTGCTCGGCCGAGGGCTCGCCGTCACTCATGGTTGCTACCCCCCGAAAATCCGAACGGATAGATCACCTCGGTCTCGACGCCGTCCACTGGGCGAGGAAAACGCCAGCGCTTCATAGTGTAGGCGATACACTTGCCGAGGCCATCGTGTCCAGTGGTGTTGCGATGAACCGTGGCGGTTGTCGCCCGCCCATCGGCCCCCACCAGTAGCCGAATCTCCACCACCCCAGCCAGGCCCGGCCGGCGCTTGAGGGCTCGCTCGTAGCAAAGCCGGATCTGCGGCAGGCGGTGACGCACCACCAGTCGGATGCTGCCGGCGTTGAGCCGCCCCCGCACCTCATCGGCTCCCGTGACGGCGCCGCGGGCGTCGACCGCGGCGTCCTTGGTCACGGGCGGCATGGTCGCCGGCGTCCCCAGGGCGACGCCCGAGTCGGGCGTTGAAGGCGGCCGCGGCGTCCTTCGTCCCGGGGAACCGGCGTCGGCGATCGCCCTCTGGGTCACCGGCTTGGCCGGTGTTCTGCTCGTCGTCCGGCGTGGCCTGGCCGCCTGGCGCGCCCGCGCCGCGGCAGGTTGCCACCAGCTCGGCCAGTCGGGGACGGCCATCGCGAGCCGGGCCGGCGCCAGCCGTGGGTCACCCAACGCGACCTCCGGCTTGGATGCTGGTTGCGGCCGGACGACCCGTGGTGGAGCGGCAGCCCGCCGGACCGCCGCTCGGCGCTCGAGCCACGAGTAGACCAGCCACCCCGAGCCCACCAGCAGCCCGAGGTTGAACACCACCAGCAGCAGCGTGACCCATCGCGAGGCCCGAGCAAGGTCACCCTCGGGTAGAGCCTCCGACGACGCGGACGCAACCGGGGATGCTTCGACGGAGATCGGCGAGGGTGCCGTGGTGACCGGCGGCGAGGCGTCGACGATGGTCTGAGCGGCGCCGCAGTTGCAACAAAACCGGTCCGAAGGATCCACCCGAGCACGGCAGTGAACGCATTCGGAAGGTACCGGCTCGCCCATGGTCGCTCGCTGCTCCAGTCAGCAGAGGCTATTATCTCCATTAGAGGCCGATATCAAAGGGCTTTGATGTCGTGGCTCGCCCTTCGACGGGCTGGCTGGCCCGGCCGAGGCCATCCCTAACCAACATGAAACAATGACAGTTTTCTGCTAATCTTTTAGTCTGCAGCAGTGATTTCCACGGGAGCTGTGAAAACGTGACCCAACTGATTTCAGGGATCCAGCGGGTTCTGACCGCGGCCCAGCGACTCGGCGCGTCCGACATTCACCTCAAGGTGGGCCTGCCGCCGATCTTCCGGATCAAGGGCGACCTGCGAACGGTTCGCGACGTTCCGTCGATCTCGCAGGACGCGGTGGAGGCCTTCGGCGAGCTCATCATGAGCCCGCGCCAGAAGGCGGATTTCGAGAAATTCCACGAATGTGATCTAGCTTACAACACCGACAGCGGCCATCGCTTCCGCGTGAATGTCTTCCTCCAGCGCGGCATCCCGGGCATGGTCTTGCGGCTGATCCCTCCTGAAGTCCCACCCTTCGAGTCGCTGGGGCTGCCAGACACGGTGCTCAAGCTGGCCGAGGAACCCCGCGGGCTAGTGCTGGTGACGGGGATCACCGGCAGCGGAAAGTCCACCACCCTCGCCGCGATGCTTGACCACATTAACCGTTCCCGTGCGTACCACATTGTGACCGTGGAAGATCCGATCGAGTACGCCTTCACCGATCGCCGCAGCGTGATCAATCAGCGGGAGCTGGGACTGGACACGACGTCCTTCTCGCGAGCCCTGCGCGCCGCCCTGCGTCAGGACCCCGACGTGATCCTCGTCGGCGAGATGCGCGACGTCGAGACGATCGAGATCGCGATGCTCGCCGCCGAGACCGGTCACCTGGTGCTCTCGACGCTGCACACCACCGACGCGGTGGAGACGGTCAGCCGCATCATCGCCACCTTCCCGGCCGAGCAGCAGCAGCACGTGCGCCTGCAACTCGCCTCGGTGCTCAAGGGCGCGGTCTCCCAGCGCCTGATGCCTCGGGCCGACGGCAAGGCGATGGTTGCGGCCGCCGAGGTGCTGGTCAACACCGGCCGGGTCCGGGAGTTGATCGAGAACCCGGTGCGCACCAACGAGATTCACCAGGCGATCGCCGAGGGCCTACACCCCTACGGCATGGTCTCGTTCGACCAGAGCCTCACGGAGCTGGTCCAGCAGAAAAAGGTCACCTACGAGACGGCGTTGAAGAACGCCACCAACCCGGACGACTTCGCGCTCTTCTTCCGCGGCGTCGCGGGCACCAGCAGCTGGTTGTCCGATTCGGGTGGCATCGGGACGTGACGTGATGACCCGACGGGCGAGGTGCCGATTGGGCAGCGCTGGCAAGCCGGGAGGACCCGGCGCGTCGTGGCTGCTGTGCCTGCTCGGCGTCACCGCCCTCGCCCTGTGGATCGCACCCAGCCGGGCCGAGGCCCGCAAGCGCATCGTGGTGATGCCCTTCTCCGGCCCCCGGGCCGGCGCCACCACCTCGGCGGTCAAGCGCAAGCTCGCCGGCCGCTTCCGCGTGGTCAGCACCGGCGCCTTCGCCCGCGCCTCGCGGCGAGGTGGCCGGGGCGCCGCAGGACGCCGGGCTGGTGCCCGCGCCCTGCGTGTGTCGGCCATCGTCCGCGGCTCGATGACCCGGTCGGGGGGACGCTGGATGTTGCGCGTCTCGGTCTTCTCGGGCCGCACCGGCGCGCGGGTCGGCGGCCGCAACTTCCCCCTGCGGGGCACCCGGATCGACAGCTCCACCGCACGGCGGGTCGGCGCGGTGCTCGCCCGCTTCGTCGCTCGCACCCGCGCACCCGCGTCGCTGGCGCGGGCGCGACGGCGGCCACGGCGAGCTCCCGCGTATCGCCGGCCTCCGCCGCGACCACGACCTCAACCGACTCCCCGGCCGGTGGCACCAGCGCCGGCTGCACAGCAGCCGAGCAGCGGCTTCGACGACGGCAGCGACATCGACACCAGCCACGCCGACGAGCCGCAGCTGACGGACGCGACCGCGCCGACCTCCACGCCCCCGCGCCGGGTGGCGGCCCACCAGCCGCCCCCCGCCGCCGTGCCAGCCGACGACGACATCGGCTTCCAGGTGACCGGCAACAAGCAGCGACGACGGCGGCGCCGGGTCGCGCGCCGCGACGACGGCGAGGCGCGGGTGCGCCGGCGCAGCCGCGACGACGATGACGAGGAGCGACGCGGCAACCCCCGCCGGCGCCGGTCCCTGCGCCGCCCGTGGCAGAGCATCATCGAGGTCTCGGCCGGCGTGATCCTGCTCAAGCGCACCTTCAACTTCAACGAGCCGGTCGATCCCCAGGATCCTCCCGACTACAAGACCCCCGGCGTGGTCCCAGCGCTCTACCTCGAGGGCTCGGTCTACCCGTTGACGGCCTTCACCCGCGGGCTGATCACTGGCCTCGGTCTCGCGGGCCGTTACTACCGGGTGCTCGGCTTGAAGTCGAGGGTCGACGGCGCGGCGGCGCTGGCTGACACGGTGGTCCAGGAGTTCGAGGTCGGGCCCCGCTACCGCTGGAACATCCTCGGGAAGCGGTCGAGCCCGACCCTGCGCTTCGGCTTCGACTACGGCCAGATGAGCTTCAGCATCGTCAACAATCAGACCAAGCTGCCCAACATCAACTACACCTACCTCAAGCTAGCGCTGCTCGGCGTGGAGGTGCCAATCTACTGCTCGCGCACCCTTTCGTTCGGCGCCTCGGCCAGCTTCGACTACCTGGTGGTGCTGTCCGCCGGCGACATCGACGGCACCGACCAAGCCGGCTACGGCGAGAGCTCCACCGGCGGCATCGACCTCGGCGTGGGGGTCTACGCCAGCTACAGCGGCTTCTTCGCCAAGATCACTGGGTTCTACCGCCGCTTCTTCTACTCCTTCGACGGCGTCTGCTACCAGCAACGAACCGGCTGCAACTACGCCGGCGGGGCGCTCGACATCTACGCCGGCGTCGCGCTCAACGTCGGCTACGCCTACTGACGACCACCACCAGCTTCCAAGCAGCGGCGCATCGGCTCCCGGGCGCTTCAGAAGGACCGCCGGGTGGAGCTGATCCGCAGGCTGTCCACCGCGCCACCCAGCGGGTGGGTCACCGGCGTCGCCTGGCCCTCTGCGGAGGTCTGGGTCGAGCCGCCGATGACCCAGGGGTTGTCGTTGCCGGCGATGCCACCCTTGCTCGGCTTGCCGCAGCTGGTCGATCCGTCGATGCACTGACCGCTGTTGCCGCGCTGGATCTTGTCGGTCCGCTGGGCCAGCTTGCCATCGGTGTAGAGTTCGAGCCCGGCAGCGCCGAAGTTGATCGCGACGTGGACCCAGGTCTCGTCGGGGACAGGGTCCGAGCAGACGTAGTGGCTGACGTCCGCCAGTTGGTGGCGGACGATCACCGCGCCGTCGCAGGTGCGGTAGACCGAGAAGTGACCGGGCGTGGCGGTACCCGTGGCGTCCCGCGAGATCAGGCCGCGATGGTCGGGCGTTCCGGAGACCTGGTCGAAGCGAACCCACAGGTCCACCGAGCCCTGCTCGAGGTCCCAGGCGGGCGAGTCGTTGATCTCGACGTAGCTGTCGCTGGCGCCCGGAGCGAAGGCCAGCGCCCCGCCACAACCACTCTTGCCGCTGCCGCGG
>JAUVBO010000942.1 GCA_030591195.1 Pseudomonadota bacterium | reverse complement strand
GGCGTCGCTGCGTCGCCTGACCCGCCGCTGCTCCGGTCCAACCTCAACGTGTGCTTGGCAACCGGGCGGCGTGGCCGGCGAGCGGGACCGTATCGGGGCCCGCGGCGACCAGCTCGGACACCACCGCGGCGAAGCGGTCGACCTCCTGCAGCGTGTTGAAGAAGCCGAACGAGCCGCGCAGGGCGTAGGGTGGGTGGTCGATCGAGCGGCAGATCACCTGGTCCCGGTCGGCGAGCAGCAGCGCCGCCGAGTGGATCTGAGCCGGGGAGAAGGCGGGCAGGTCGAACGAGACCAGCGGGCCCTGCTGGTCCGCGGGTGTGACCAGCTCGACGCCGTCCGTGTCCTGTAACCGCTCGCGACAGGCGCGGGCCAGCTCCACCGAGCGAGCCCAGGCGCGCTCGATGCCGACCTCGCGGCGGATCCAGGCCAGCGAGGCGGAGAAGGCCGCCATCGACGGACGGTGGATCATCCCGGTCTCGAACCGCCGGGCCGTCGGGTGCAGGGTGACGTTGCCGCGGAAGTCGTGCTGCTGGGCGCTGAAGTAGCTGCTGTAGCCCGGCACCAGCTCGTCGAGCCGATCGGCGCGGACGAACAGCGCTCCGGTCCCCTCGGGCCCGCAGATCCACTTCTGACCGGAGAGGGTGTAGTAGTCGGCGTCGAGCTGCTTGACGTCGAGGGGCATCACGCCGCAGGTCTGGGCGCCGTCGACGAGTACCCGGGAGTCGGGGGCGCGCTGGCGGATCATCGCGATCATCTCGCCGAGGGGCAGCACCGCCCCGGAGGTGTAGACGATGTGCGAGAGGAGCACCAGTCGGACCTGCCCGTCGAGCGCCGCCTCGAGCCCGTCGAGTGCCCGCTCGCCGAGGCCGATCTCGGCGAAGCGCAGGTCGACGCCGGCCCGTCGGCGCAGCAGTCCGAGGGGCACGGCGCCGGCGTCGTGCTCGAGGCTGGTGGTCACCACGCCGTCACCCGGCTTCCAGTCGAGGCTGGCGAGGATGATGTTGATGCCCTCGCTGCTGTGGTGGGTCAGCGCGACCTCCTCGGGCTCTGCCCCGAGCAGCTGGGCGGCCTCTGACCGGGCAGCGCCGCGGGCCGCGATCAGGCGGTCGAAGTCGGCGAAGTTGCCCCGACCGCTCTCGAGCTCGTGGGCGGCTTCCTCGGCGAGGGCCCGGGCCGAGCAGCGCGGGATCGGTCCGGCGGTGCCGGTGTTGAGGTAGGTGTATCGCTCGAGCACGGGGAGCTCGGCGCGCAGCGGCAGGTACCAGTCTCGATCGGCGACGGTCATGGCGACCTAGAGTATCATCGTCGCCCGCGACGGAGGTGTGTTTGGTGGCGAGCGAGAGACCTTCCTCGGCGACTACGGTTCGCTGCGATCGGTGCCGGGCCGAGATTCCGCTGCGGACCCTGCCGCCGACGGCTGAGCACTTCTGCCCCTTCTGCGGCGCGCCCCAGCAGCTCGACGTCGGGCGGCTGGCCGAGCTGCGGCGGTACAAGCAGGACGTGGCGGCGCTCGAGGCCCAGGCCCAGGCGTCGGAGCAGCAGGACGCCGTCTGGCAGCGGGTCGCTGACCGCAGCAGCTCGCCCGGACGCGAAGTGCTCTACGCGGTGCTGTCGATCTTCGTCGTGCCGACACTGGTCGGGCTGGTCGGCAGCGTGCTGTCGCAGATCGGCGTCATCCCCTTGGGCAGCCCGCTGCACCAGGGTTTTGGCGTGGCGGTGATGGTCGCGCATCTCGGCGGGGCGACCGGCTACATCGTCTGGTGGCGACGCCAGCGGCTGAGGCGGGGCGACCGGGCGGGCGGCGGCGGGAGCGTGGGCGCCGTGGGCTGCCCGGCCTGCGGGGCGCTCAACCAGGTCACCCCGGGCGAGGCGCTGGGACAGTGCGCGTTTTGCGGTGCCGCGTTGCTGCCCTCGCAGACGGTGGTCTTTGCCGGGATCGAGATCGCCCGGCGGGCGGCACGAGACGCGGCCTGCGAGGCCTACCGCACCGAGCGTCGCGGCTACTTGCGGCTGCAGCGTGGCGGATCGCAGATGATGCCGCTGATCGCCATCGGTCCCTGGGTCTTGATCATCGGCGTCGGGGCGGTGTTCTTCTCGATCTCGATGATCTTCGGCGACGAGCCGTACAACCCGGCGATCTTCGTGCTCTGGGCGCTGCTCGGCGGGGCGATTCTCGCGCTGGTGCTCTGGCTGCGTTTGCGCCGCCGGCGCGCCGGCCGCTGGGTCGCCGCTGCCTCTGCGCTCGCGGTGCAGTTTGGCGGCGGCCGGGTGCGCGAGGGGCTGGCGGGGATCTTCGGCTGGCTCGACGAGCAGTGGGCCGGACCCCACCTGCCAGCGCACCTCGCCGGTGGTCCGGCGATCTGCGGCGCCGAGCTGTCGCTCGCTGGCTATCCGGCGTTGCTGCTCTGTGACGGCATTTCGGCGGGCGAGCACCACGAGCGCAAGATCCATCTCTTGGTCGCTGCGCCCGCGGCCGCGGGTGATCAAGCGAATGTGGCGGGGGCAGCGCTCGAGGCCAAGGGGTTGACCGTCGAGCGAAACCAGGCTGGCGTGGTCGGGATGCTCGGTCAGCGACGGGTGGTCGAGATCGCCCGCAAGCCCGCTCGTCTCGGCGAGCTGGCGGCGACGCTCGCTTCGGCGGCTGGCGCCCTCGCTTCGGGCGCGGGCTAGTTGCGAGACGAGATCAGGTGCTGTGACACCAGCAGCGCTGGGGCTCCTTGCCGCAGGC
>JAUVBO010000127.1 GCA_030591195.1 Pseudomonadota bacterium | reverse complement strand
TCAGCCGTTGCGCGAGATCGCCCACGCCGTCGACATCCGGCTCGAGGGCGGCAAGGCGATCTACCGGGTGCGGCGGTCGTTCGCCAACACCGGCCAGCGTCACGACGAGGCCTCGCTGCGGATCGAGCTGCCCTACGGCGCGGCGGCCACCGGGCTGCGGATCCGTGCCAAGGACCGTTGGTACGACGGGGAGCTGCTCGAGGCCGAGAAGGCCGCGGCGCTCTACCAAAAGCTGACTGGCATGGGGCCCCACACGCCGCGGGACCCGGCGCTGCTGCAGTGGGTCTGGTGCGACCAGATCCACCTGCAGGTCTTCCCGGTGCCCCCCGGCGGCACGAGCACCGTCGAGTACACGCTGACCGTGCCGACGCGCTATCAGAAGGGCCGCCACGTGTTCTTCTACCCCAAGCACGGCGGGGCCGAAAACCTCGCGCCGCCGGTGGTGCGCGTACACCCCGAGGCTTTCTCCGGCAGGGTCGTCGTCGACGGCCACCTTCGCGCCGCCGCCCAGCCCGTGGTGCTGCGGTCGGAGCCGGTGCCGGCGTGGCTCGCCAAGCGCAACCTCGACCGGTCTGCCTCCCACGCGGTGAGCGAGCTGTCGGTGCTCCATCGCGGCAAGGTGCGCAAGGTCATGGTGGAGGTCGATGTCCGCCACACCTACCGGGGCGACCTGCAGGTCCAGCTGGTGACGCCGTGGGGCAGCTGGCGCAAGCTGCACGACCGCCAGGGCGGCCAGGACAACGACCTCAAGGGGAGCTTCGAGGTCAAGCTACCTGACAAGAAGGCATCCTGGGGAAAGTCAGCGGCGGGCACCTGGCGGCTGGTGGTCTCGGACCACGCGCGGATGGACACCGGCAGCATCGACGGCTTCCGCGTGCGGCTCGATCTCGGTGACAAGGCGCGCAAGAAGGTCTTCGCCGCCTCGGACACGCCCAAGGTTATCCCCGACGCGCCCGAGGACGGCGCCAACGCCGGGGCGGCGACCTTCGAGGCCGCGCCGGCGCGGATCTCCACCCTCGCGGCGCGCCTGGGCCGCGTCGTCGCCGGCAAGGGCAAGCAGAAGGCCTTCCTCCGGCTCGAGCTCGAGGCAGCCCCGCAGCTGCGGCCGATGCCGCGGGCGCCGAAGGTCGTGTTCGTGCTCGACGCCTCCCACTCGGTCGGCCCCGAGGGCATCGCGGCCCAGCTGCACCTCGCCCGCTCGTTTCTGCGCCACGTGCCCGACGGGCGCTTTCAGCTGGTCGTCTTCCGGCGGCGGGCTGGCCCGGTGCTGCCGGGCTTCGAGTCGCCATCGCGGTTCGAGGCGGCGATCACGGCCGCCCGATCCGCTGGCAAGCTGGGGCCGGGAAACGGCAGCGCCCTCGACGAGGGCGTCGCTGCTGCGGCCCGCTTGCTCCAGAGACAGCGTGGCGCCCGGTACGTGGTGATGCTCACCGACGCGCTGCTGCGGCCCTCGTGGCACAACCGGCTCGCGGTGCGTCAGCTCCGCGCCGGCCTGTCCGGCGCGTCGACCCACGTGGTCATCCCTCGCTGGCACGGCAGCGTCGACGAGACGCGGGACGACCAGCACCCGCTGGCACCGATCGCCGCGGCCGGCGGCGGGGTCTTGCTGCGGGTCGATGGCTTGCCGTCGAAGATCGGCGAGAAGTCGGACAGCGAAAAGGCGCTCGATCGGATCACCCTGGGGCTGGTCCGCCCGATCCGGATCGACGGTTTCTCGATCCGCACTCTGGCAGGCAACAGGCCATTCTCGGCCGTTGGCAAGACCCTCGACGAGGGTGATGGGCTGCGTCAAATGATCAAGCTCGACCGGGCCCCGTCGGCGGTGGTCTTGAGGGGCAAGATCTGGGCCCGGCCCTACCGGCGCGTGGTGCGGGTCAGTCGTGGTGCCTCGCGCGCCGCGGCCGCCTACGTCTTCAGCCTCGACATGCACCACGATCTGAGCCGGCCGGAGATGTTGCGCGTGGCGCGCTTCGGCCGGGTGGTCTCGCCGGTGACCTCCTACCTGGCCATCGAGCCCGGCGTCCGCCCCTCGACCGCCGGCATCGAGCGCGAGTCGATGGGCGGTGGCGGGGGAGGCTCCGGCAGCGGCTTTGGCCGTGGGTCGGGGAGGCTTGGTCGGCGGGTCCGGCCACTGCTGAAGCCGCTGCTGGCCGCCGCGGTGGCGCGCTGCGTCGAGCGACACCGGCCCAAGAGCGGCTGGAGCGTGTCGCTGGTCGTCGACACGACCTACCACGAGATCGTCGACGTCACGCCGGCTGCGCGGGCGGGCAGCATCACCCGCTGCCTCGTCGAGGAGACCTGGCGGCTACGGCTGCCGGCGAGCTTCGACCAGCAGCGCGATCGGTATCCGTTGACCCTGCCGTAGCTGTCAGCACTCCAGGCCACGGATCGGCTAGACTGCAGTCGTCGATTCACATCACCCGGAGCGTAGCCAACGATGCCGATTCAGAGCCGAGTGGTCTGGCAGGACGAGATGGCCTTCAACACCGAGCTAGACGGATTCGATCTGACGATCGACGCCGCCTCCGAGTTCGGCGGGCGGGACCTCGGTCCCCGTCCCAAGGGCTTGCTGCTGACATCTCTCGCGGGCTGTACGGCGATGGACGTCAAGTCGATCCTCGGCAAGATGCGGGTGGCGCTCGATGGCCTGGTGGTCGAGGTCGAGGGTGAGCTGGCCGAGGAGCATCCAAAGAAGTTCGTCCGGATCGTGCTCCGCTACCGCTTCGCCGGCGAGGACCTGCCAGCGAACAAGCTGCGTCGGGCGGTCCGGCTCTCGGAGGAGCAGTACTGCGGCGTGCGAACCTCGCTCGACCCCGCGATCGAGGTCGTCAACCAGTTGTTCGTCAACGGCGAGCCTCTGGCCTCCACACCGGCAGCCGAGTGACCCTCCGACGTTGCTGGTTGTGGTGGATCAGCGGGTGACTCGCCACGGCTTGGGCATCAGCACCCAGCGGCCGTCGAGGTTGTAGAGGCCGTCGAAGGCCATGCCGATGGTCTCGCCCGGCTTGACGAACTTGAAGCGAAACAGCGTCAGCCCCGGCTTGAGGTGCGCCGCGGCGCTCTTGTAGCCGCCGGGGAACTTGCTCGCGTCACCGGTGCCGGCCTTGAGCTCGTCGGTGGTCGCCTTCCACAGCAGCAGCGCGGTTTGCCCGTCCTTGGGCTTGATCGGCATCCGCTCGATCATCTTCCACAGCCCGCCGTAGACCTGCTCGGCCTTCTTGGCCACCTCGGCCGAGGCGAAGACCTTCTGGTAGTCGGCGCTGGTCGGCTTGAGCTTCTTCGACAGCGCAACGTGGTTGGCGCCCGGCTTGAGGAACTGAGCCAGCAGCGCCTTGGCGCCGTCAAGGGTCGCTGCGCCCGTGGCGCCGCCGCTGGCCTTGGCCGCCGCGGGCTCGGCCTTCTTGGTCGTTGGCTCGGCCTTGTTGGTCGTTGGCTCGCCAGCGGGGTCGCCGGCAGGCGCCTCCTTCTTGCAGCCGCCGAGCAGCAGCGCGAGGGCGATCAGGGCGAGCAGCGGGGCAATAGCGGTCTTGTGCATCCGGTAGCCTGTCGGTTGAGGGTGGAGCGATGCTCTAGCTGGAGCGTCTCGCGTTAGTCCCGGCTGGCCGCCGACCGGCGGCCGAGGTTCAGTGGCTTCACCCATGCTGGCCGCACTTGGCGGCCACCTCGGGCTTGTAGTAGCGGCGGATGAAGTCGCGGTCGAGGGCCCGCTCGGCGATCTCGGGCTCGACCCGCTGGGCCTGATCGAGCCAGTACTGGGCGATGCGGGTCTCGGCGTGGCGCGAGGCGAGCTCGCGGATCAGGCGCGTGGCGATCTCTCGCTCGTAGTCGTCCCACAGCTGGCGGATCGCCCGATTGAAGGCGGTGGTCTGGGTTCCCGTCGGGTGCCGGTCGACCCAGGCGAGCAGCGGGGCGAGGTCGTCGTCGGCCACCGCCTGTTTGCAGGCTTTCGCCGGCGAGGTGACGCTGCGCGACAGCAGCTTTGCCAGGAGGCCGAGCGCCACCAGCGCCAAGGCACCAGTGAAGAACAATGTTGATCCAGTCATCGCGGGGAGCATAGCACGCCCGCTGGGACGCGCCCGCTGCGGCCGATCACTGGGTGTTCGGGAAGTGGGGGTTTCTGATCAGCCCCAGTGGGTTGCCGAAGGGGTCGAGCACCGTGGCGACCAGCACGCCGTCGCCGACGTCTTGGACCGGCGTGTGCTCGGTGGCGCCGAGATCGGTCAGCCGCGTGATCTCGTCCTCGATATCCTCCACGCCCCAGTAGGCGACCACGCCCGCGCCGCCGGTGCCAGCGGGTCCGACGGCGATCAGGCCGAGCTCGAAGCCCTCGATGTTGAAGCCGACGTACGGGGCCTCGTCATAGTACGGCGCCTTGCCGAAGGCCTCGGCGTACCAGGCCTTGGCCCGGCTCAGGTCGTCGACGGGGTAGATCGCGGTCCTCAGTCCCTGGATCATCGGCTGCTCCTTTTCTCTCGCGCGAGTCGCTGGCGGCTGAAGTGCCACCAGGGGCGGGCGGGCTCGCCGCGGGCGTAGCAGACCGCGGCGGCGAAGACGTCCCGTACGCAGGGGTCGTGGCGGGTGCCATCGAGCGTGCAGAGCCCCTGATACATCACATCCGGGTCACGATCGGCGAGCTGGGCCACTTCGGTGATCCCGAGGCGGATCAGATCCCGAGCGGTCGCCGGTCCGACGTTGGGGATCTGCTGCAGTCGCTTGCTTGTTGCTGTCTGATCGACGGTGGACATGGCGCGACTCTAGCGGCTCCGGCGCTCGGACGATTGCAAAAAACGGTCATCCCGCGCGCCGCCGGCGGGCGAGGTGCTGCCTGGGGCTGCTGCCGGCGAAGCGACGGAACTCGTTGATCATGTGCGCCTGGTCGCAGAAGCCGTAGTCGAGCGCCAGGCTCGCCCAGTCGAGGTCCGCGCCGTCAAGGTTTGGGCCGTCGGGCTCGGCGCGGCGGTGAGCCTCGTCGGCGAGGGCCGCGAAGCGGACTATCCTGGCGAACCGCTTCGGCCCGAGCCCCAGCGCACGCTCGAAGCGTCGCCGCAGCTGCCGGGCGCCGAGCCCCGCTTGGCGGGTCAACGAGTCGAGGCTCAGCTGTCCCCGGTGGGCGACGATCGCGTCACCGGCGGCGGCCACCAGCGGGTCGACCCCCCCGAGCTCGGTCGCCGATCGCAAGAAGGACTCGAGCAGCTCGATCCGGGCGGCGGTCGACGGGGCACCGGCGAGCCGGTCGAGCAGCCTGGTGGCCCCATCGCCGTGCAGCGCATCGAAGGGGACGATCCTGTCCGTCAGCTCGCGAGCCGGGGCCGTGAACAGGGCCCGGGCTCGTCCAGGCCGGAAGCTGACGCCGAGGGTCAGCCGTCGCCCCGCCGACGGCACCGAGATCGCGCGGGTGGCCATCCCCATCGCCCGCAGGGCACAGCGGGTGGCGTGCTGCTCCCTGGCGATCGAGAAGATCAGGTCGGTGTAGCCGTCGGGCAGCACCAGCTGACTCGATGCCCGAGGCGCGGTCGAGGCCACGACCCAGTAATAAGCCACCAGCTCGGCCAGGTCGGCGCTCGGCCGGAAGGTTCGGTAGTGGACCAACGCCACGCGGGTCAGTCCTCGCCGCCGGCCTCATCGAGACCGGGACCGTCCGGACCGCCCTCGGACGTGCCGGCGTCGCCGCGGGCCTCGTGAGGCTGGGTGATCTGCTCGGGACGATCGGGCCTGACGCCCATCGAACAGAGCAGGGTCGCCCCGCCGCCGATCGCCGCCGACGTCACCGCCGCGGCGAGCAGCAGCCGGCCGGGGCGCGTACCTCGAACCCGCTCGCGGAGCTGCGGATCGTGATGCTCATCATCGGGGCGGATCCCCTGGCACCGCACATCGGCCGGCAGCGGGGCGTGGGTGGTGACCAGGGCTTGGCCAGCGAGCTGCTCGAGCATCTGCCGCAGCTGGTCGTCGGGCACGGCGGCGATGATCGCGAGCTCGGACTCGCTCAACCCGCGACCAGCGAGCGCGGCCCGCCGGTCGGTCAGCAGCCGGTCACGGAGCGTCGCGTCGCTGGCCGCCTCGGCGAGCACCTGCTCGAGGCTCGGGGGCAGGGCAGGGGGGGTGTGGTCGTCGGTCATCGCTCCGTTGGCGGCTGGGCCTCAGACGCACTGTCCTGCCACGCACTGCTCGCCCGCCGCGCAGCCAGTGTAGCACCCGCCGCAGGCGGTCGGGTCGTTCTGCAGGTCGCGACAGTGGCCGTCGCACGGCGTGTGGTCAGCGCGCAGCTAGGCGAGGGACAGGCGCCAGCGGCCTCGGCGGTCACGACGCGAGATGCGCAGGGCGATCGGGTCACCGAGTCGCAGGTCGGGCCCCTCGGCCGGCGACCGGAGCAACGCCGGCTGTTGCTCGTCGAGCTGCAGCTTGCCCGCCTGGGTCGCGAGGTCCTCGGCGTGGACCTTGAGCTCGACCGGCGGCTGCTGGATCGTCACGTAGATCCGGGTTGGCTTGAGGCCGACGATCGTGCCGCGGTAGATCTGCCGTTGCGCGACGGTCAGCCCGAGTTGATCGCCGAAGACCTGGTCGAGGGCCAGCGCGTGGACCTCCTTGGTCAGCCGGCGCTGGCGTTCCTTGGCCCGGTTGGCGGCGCGGATCACCCGCGCCCGCAGGGCCTCGTCGGCCCGGGGCGACGCCGCGGGATCGATCAGCCCCAGCTTCTCCAGCGCCTCCTTGTGGGTGAAGACGCCGACCACCTCGCGCATCGGCGAGGAGAAGCGGCTGTAGGGGTTGACCCCCAGGGCGAAGTGGCGGCCGGGCTCGGCGGTGAACTCCGAGCGTCGGTTGGCGATCAGCACCTGGCGTTCGATGGCCGCGCGGATGCCCGCCTGGTCGGCGGACGCGGCGGCCAGGCGGTCGAGGTAAGCCGCCAGGCCCAGGCTGTGACCGTCGTGGCCGGCGTCGCCATCGCCTCGGCGCCAGCTCCAGATCCCGGGGTCGAGGCCGTGCAGGTCGACGATCGAGCGGATCACGCGCTCGAGGTGATCGAGGCTGCGCGGATCGGGCGCGGCGTGCACGCGGTAGACCGGCTGGGCATCCGGGTGGCATCC
>JAUVBO010000537.1 GCA_030591195.1 Pseudomonadota bacterium | reverse complement strand
GCTGATCGGCCGGCGGATCGTCGCCAACGGGATAACGTCGAAGTCCTCGCGCACCACCGCGTAGCCGTGACCGAAGGCAACCCGAGCGAACCCTTCCCGTGGGTCCTGCAGTCCGTCGTGGAGGTTCAGCGGGTACTCGAAGAACGAGTCGGCGACGCCGGACGACATCGGGTGGTAGACCACGCCCGCCCGGGTCTCGCTGGTGACCCCGGGGATCGGGTTGATCAGGAACCCGGCGCTCTTGCCGCCGGCTCGCACGGCCCGGGTGGCGAAGACCTCGTAGATGTACCCGATGGCCTGGACCAGCTGGTCGAAGCGCCGGTCGAAGGAGGGGTCAAGGTTGGGGATCATGTACGAGGCGCTCTCGCCGGAGGTCGCCAGCAGCGGATCGTTCTCGTGCTCGCCCGAGGCGCGGACGCCGATCGGCCCCGCCGGGAAGGAGGCGAGCACCTCCCGGAGGTGCTCGAGGCTCTCGCCGTCGAGGGTCTGGTGGTTTTCGCGATAGCGCTGGTAGAACTCGTTGGAGAAGACCTCCGACCGGAGCGGCCGGGCAAAGCCGAGCTCGAGCCCGTCGACGAACGCCAGGCCCTCAGCCTTGCCGCCGAACCCGCCGGACCCGTGGAGGGTGGTCCGGGGGGAGAGCCTCTCGATCGCCAGCTTCTTCATCGCCCTCCTCAGCCTCCGCCGACCTCAGCAGCGGCAGTGATCGTCGCCTCCCCGCAGTATCCGTCAAGCCGCGACCCAAGGGAGCGATTTTTTCTGGCATGAGGCCGGGTTCCTCACTAACGTATCCTTGAGTCGGCAGAACAGTAAAGGCCACGGCCGTGAACGTCCCACGCGACTTCAATGTGGGCAGACCCAGGATCCGGGTACTCAACCCGCAACGGATCGATCGGGTCTTCGTGCTCGCGGCCAACGAGGAGATCCGCTCCGCCGCGGAGGTCGTCGACCAGCGCCTGGCCTACTGCGAGGTGACGATCCTCTCCGACCCCTCCGAGCTGGCGACCAGGCTCCACGCCCAGACCTTCGTGTTGTTCGTCGACGAGGGGGGCATGGTCTTCCTCGACCAGGACGAGTTCAAGGCTGCCAACCCGTTCGGCACGGTGGTCCTGCTCTCGTCCGACATCCGGGTTGGCGCCGCGCCGACCCAGACCGAGATCGAGCAGGTCTGCCCGCTGGCCAAGCAAGCCGACCTCATCTTCTACGTCAACGACGGCGACTGTCGACCGACCAAGGTCCTGCCGGCGCTGGTGCGCTACGTCGAGGACAAGCACAACATCGAGTACCACAAGCGCGCGCGGCGGTTCATCTTCCTCGTCGTCGACGACGAGGTGCGATGGTTCAGCCAGTTCCTCCCCGTGCTCTACCGGATCATCGGACAGCGCGCGTCGGTGATGCTGGCGCGCACCTTCGAGCAAGCGCGAGAGGTCGTGCACGATCATGGCAGCGACACGGTCTGCCTGATCACCGACATGCTGTTTCCCAAGAACGGCGTGGTCAGCGCCGAGGCGGGTCGAGAGCTGGTGCTGCTGACCAAGCAGCGGCACCCGCGGATCCCGATCATCATCGCCTCGAAGGAGGATCGCGGCCGTTCGCTGGAGAACGTAGCGCTGATCCTGCCCAAGGGCGACCCGGGCGCGGTCGAGACCCTCGACCAGTACGTGCACGACTTCACCGGCCTCGGCGACTTCCTGTTCTACGTCGAGGGCAAGCTCTGGCGCCGGGTGTCGAAGCTCTCCGAGCTACGAGAAGCGGTGGCTGACGCGCCGGTCGAGATGATCGATGAATACGCGGCCAAGGACTACTTCTCCACCTGGCTCTACATGCACGGCTTCCGGCGGGTGGCCGACTTCCTCCGGCTGCGCCGGGACCACGGCGACGCGCTGCGGGAGGTCCTGCTCGCGGTGCTCGACGAGCAGCTGGCGATCGTCGCCGAGCAGGAGCTGGTGCTGGTCAACCGACGCAACGAGACGGTGGCGAGGGTCAAGAACGTCGAGGACCTGGCGCAGATCTTCGAGGAGGTCGACGACGAGACGCTGACCGCCTATTCCGCCGACGACGTCTTCTCGATGTGGGCGATGATCAAGGGCTGCCCGCGCCTGGCCGATCAGCTGCGACCGATTCAGGGAGAGGGCCAACCGCTGAGAGACGAGCTGCGCGAGGTTCTTCGGCTGTGGCTCGCCACCCGCTGACCAACATCCGCAGCGTCCTCGGCGGCGCGCCCACGAGCAAGGGAGGGTAGCCGGGCCGAATGGCGACCTTCGGCCAGAGGCTGCGGCTGCTCCAGGGGCTCTTCGCGGGCGACGTCGCCCACACCGGCCCGCTGTTCGTCAACGTCGACCTGACGCGACGGTGCAACCTTCGATGCATCGGCTGTCGCTTCCACTCGCCGCTGCTGGATCGATCACCGCCGAAGGAGGAGCCGAGCGACATCGAGCCGGACCTCTTCTACCAGCTGTGCGCCGAGCTGCAGCGGCTGGGGACCCGCAGCGTCACCCTCACCGGCGAGGGCGAGCCGCTGCTGCATCCCTCGCTGCCAGCGCTCGTGCGGTCGGCGAAGGAGGCGGGATTCGATCTGACCCTGGTGACCAACGGCACGTTGCTCGACGACGCGATCGTCGAGCGCCTCGTCGACGCTCGCCTCGACCAGATCAAGGTCAGCCTCTGGGCCGGGTCGCCGGAGGACTACCGCAGCAACCACCCAGGTACCGACCCGAGGAACTTCGACCGCGTCAGGGAGGGACTGGCCCGCCTCGCGCGGCGAAAGCGCCTCGCTCGCACGGCGCTACCTCGGGTCGTCCTGCACTTCCCGCTCAACCGGAGCAACCACCGCGGGATCGGGGACATGGTCGAGCTGGCCCGGGCCGCCGATTGCGACGCGCTGTCGTTCTCTCCGTCCAAGACGGACAAGGGACGGCTCGACTCCCTGTCGCTGACCCCAGCCCAGGAGGCGCTCGTCCGTCGAACCCTGCGCCAGGCGCGCGTCGAGCTGCGGCGTCAGCCCCTGGTGCACAACATCGAAGAGGTCACCTGGCGCTACGCTCTCGGTGGTGCCGTGTGGCGGAAGATGCCCTGCTACATCGCGTGGACCCACGCCCGCGTGCTCGTCGACGGGACGGTCCTCGCCTGCCATCGCTCCGAGGTGCCGATGGGCAACCTCGGACGGGCGAGCCTGGAGGAGATCTGGAACGGCGAGCCCTACCGGCGCTTCAGGCGCCGCGCGGCGCGCAATCAGCTCCATCGCGACTGCGACTGCTTCTTCTGCGGGTTCGCCGTGGAGAACGCCAGGATCCATCGGATCTTCAGGTGGCTGGCTCCGATCGCCGGCGCGCGCCGCGCCCTGCGTGATCGCCGCCTGCGAAACGGGCACTGATCATGGGCAGACGCGTCGTTCTGGTCTACCCCAAGATCCAAACCGGCTGGCAGGCTCAGCCGCGGCCAGAGCTGCCTCAGTGCCTGCTCGCCATCGGTACGCCGCTGCTGCACGCCGGGTACGAGGTGAAGATCATCGACCAACGGGTGGAGCCCGACTGGCGCTCGACGCTAACCGATGAGCTCCGGCGCTGTCCGGTCTGCGTGGGCGTCTCGTCGATGACCGGACCCCAGCTGCGCTACGCCCTCGAGGTCTCCAGGCTGGTCAAGTCGAGCGGCGCGGCCCCGGTGGTCTGGGGAGGGATCCACCCGAGCTTGCTGCCGGAGCAGACCGTCCGCAGTGACGCGATCGACATCGTGGTCCAGGGCGAGGGCGAGGAGACCTTCCTCGAGCTCGTCGGCGCCCTAGGACGCGGGCGTCCGCTCGGTGAGGTGAAGGGGATCTGGCACGAAGAGGGCGGGCGGGTCACCCACACGGGGGCGCGGCCCTTCGTCGATCTCGACCGCCAGGCTCCACTGGCCTACCACCTCGTCGATCTAGACCGATACCGCCGGGTGATGTTCGGCGTCAGGCACTACAGCTTCCTCACCAGCCGCGGCTGCACCAGGCAGTGCGCCTTCTGCTTCAACACGGTGATCAACGGCCGCAGGTGGCGGGGCATGGACCCCGATCTGGTCGTCGAGCGGATCAGGGACTTC
>JAUVBO010000115.1 GCA_030591195.1 Pseudomonadota bacterium | reverse complement strand
GTCGTCGAGCCGGACCTCGGTGCCGAAGCGCAGCCGCTGGCTCACGGCGTTGTGGTGCTGACCGCTGGCGAAGTCTCGGTCACCGTGCAGCAACAGCCGCGGCCGGTACTGGGCTCGGGGAACCAGCGTCACCGCCGAGCCGAGCTCGATCGCGAGCGGCTCCTCCTCGTCCTCGCCCGCAGCCGGCGGCTGCGCGGCCAGGGCCGTGACCATCGACACCACGGCGACCGCCAGGATCCTGTTGCACCTCGGTAGTTGCACCTTCACGGCTTCGACCTCCTTCCAGCTCTGCTTGGATTTTCACAGGGTAGTCAGCTGGAGCGTCTTCGGCTCCCAGCCAAGAGCGTATCAGCGATCGTCAGTACTCGGGGCCAGCACACTGCACGTGCTCGGGGCCAAAGGCGTGGCAGGGGGTCACGCCGTGCACCGCACCACACGACGGGCAGGCAAACTCGAAGGTCGTCATCTCCATCGGCTCGTCGCATTGGTGGCAGTTGAGCTGCAGCGGATCGGGGAGCATCCCCCCGGCGAAGCCCATCATCCGGATCTTGTCGACCACCTGTTTGCCGGAACCAAAGGTTCCACCACAACCGTCATGCATCTCGGTCCTCCCTCTTCGTTTCGTCGATCCGGGTCGTATCGTCGAGCACGATCCGGACATCCTCGAGCAACTCGCCCTGGCGAAGCCGCGTGCGGAACCCCATCAACTGCTCGTCCACCTGGCGCAGGTGCGCCGCCGTCCTCTGCTCGCGCTCGGTGGGCGTGATCACCGCCTGCATCGCGCCGTTCTTCAGCACCACCCGCCGCTGGCCGGACAGCGCCAGGATCGGGTCGTGGGTCGCCATCAGCACGATCTTCTCCTCGCGCAGCAGCAGCTCGAGGGCCCGCTGGCGGTCGATGCCGGCGTTCTCGATCTCGTCGATCAGGACGATCGGCGAGCGGGAGAGGATCGCGGTATCCGCGACCATCAACGCCCGGGACTGGCCGCCGCTGAGGCTGGTCACCGGCGTGTCGAGGGCGAACGGCTCGCCGGCGAGCTCGTTCGCAGCCGCATGGATCTTGCCGACCAGAGCCTCGGGGTCGTCGGCCTGCCGGCTCTCGGCGTGCAAGGCGACGAACTCGGCCACCGTCAGATCCATCACGAAGTTCATGTTCTGCGACAGCTGGGCGACCAGCTTGTGCTCGGGGGAGAAGCGCCACTTGGCGTCCGGGACCTGGCCATCGAGCAGCACCTGGCGGCCGGTCGGTGTATCACCCTGGGCGACCCACTCGATGTCGGCCAGCAGCCGGCTCTTGCCCGACCCGGTGGGGCCGACGATGCAGACCACCTCGCCAGCGCGGATCTCGATCTCCTGCACCAGCTCTGGCTCGCCGTCCTTGTCGCGGCCGCCACGGATGGTGATCGAGGTGATCGTCTGCTCGTCCTCGCCGACGAACTCGAGCATCTCCTCGATGAAGCTGCCCAGCCGGTCGAGGTAGCCCGCCTGCTGCTCGTCAACCTTGATCCCCGCGTCGAGCAGCCCCCGCTCGAGGGTCGCCTCGAGATCGTCGAGCAGGCCCTCGGTGTCCTCGTCGGCAAAGAAGCTGACAATGAACGGGTAGCGGTCGAGCAGCTCGCCAACCGTCACCCCCGCCAGCTCGGCGACGCCGCTGGCGTCACCCCCGCCGGCCACTCGATCGAGAGCCATCGCGGTCATCCTTGCTGGTCCAGGTTGATCTTGCGCACGTTGCCCTGCTGGTAGTCGTCGCCGATGCGGGTCTCGCCGAGGCAGTAGGAGCAGAGCGCGGCGGGCATCGAGAAGCGCAGCCGGCGGCCCTTGACCGTGTCCTCGATCTGCTCGGCCTCGCGCACCAGGCTCGCCAGCTCGGCGCTGCCCTGGCCGGTGATGCCGTTGACCTGCAGCACCAGCGCCTTCGGGTTCGAGAGCGCGACCGCCCGAGCGAACACCTCGCGCTCGGCCTGGGAGACGATGTCGCCCTTGGTCACCACGACGATGTCGGCCGACTTGAGCATCGGGCCGATCTTCTTCGGCGTCCCGACGCCCGAGAGGTTGTCGATGACGCACAGCGCCAGCACGTCCTTGATGTAGGGCGAGCAGCGGTTGCACAGCCCAGCGCTCTCGGAGACCAGCAGGTCGAAGCCCTCCTTGACCCCCCAGCCGATCACCTCCTCGACGTTGCTGATGAAGAAGTGGTCCGGGCAAAGCGCCCCGGAGAGGCCCTTCTTCACCGGGAAGCCGTGCTTGGCGTAGACCGCGTCATCGTCGGTGGTCAGGCAGTCGAACTTGACCACGCCGACGCTCATCCCCTCGCGCCGCAGGTGGGCCAGGGTCTTGAGGATCACCGCGGTCTTGCCCACCGACGGCGGGCCCGAGACGGTCACCAGCCTGATCATCAGCCCCCCCCCTTGTCGGCCCCGTCGGACTCGGCCTTGGCTCGCACCAGCGCGTCGAAGGACGCCCGCAGCTCGGGGATCATCGCGCCGAGGTCGTTGTCGCGGACGTAGGACCAGCCGAGCCAGTCGAAGGTCGCGCCCTCGGGCAGCCGGTTGTCGACATCGGGGTGCAGCGAGGGAAAGTTCCCCTTGTGAGCGAGGATCTCGCCGACCTGCTTGCTGGCGAGCAAGTCGGCCACCCGCCGGGCATCGGGGTGTGCGTTACGCCTGAGCAGCAGGAACACGGGGCTGATCACCGCGCCGTCCTCGGGCCAGACGAACGACATCCCCTTGGCGCCCATGGTCATCCGCGAGAAGAAGTACGGCACCACCGACACACCGGGTTGAGCCTGCTTGCGGGCGAAGCGCCCGACGGCCTGGGACGGGTGCAGCGAGGTGAGCATGTTGCGGGCCAGGCCCTCGACGCCCGCGCTGCCGAAGCGGCGGTGGAGGTAGATCAAGAGCGCGTTGAACAGGTCGAAGTCACCCACCGGCAGGGCGATCCGGTCGGCCAGCCGCTCGTCGAGGAGATCCTCCCAGGTGCGGGGGGCCGGGGCGCCGCCGAGGAACTCGTCGTTGACGATGAACACCGCCGGCACCACGGCGATCATCGTGAAGCGCCCCTCGGGGTCACGCAGCTGCAGGTCGCCGAAGCTCGGATTCTGACCCGCGGGCGCCACGTCGACGAAGGTCCCCCGCTCACCGAAGCGACCGAGGTTGCGGTGGTCGAAGAAACTCTCGAAGCCGGCCGAGACGAAGACGTCGGGCAGGTCGGCCTCGTCCTCGATGGCGGCGATCTGGTCGTTGAGGCTGTCGGCACCAACCGAGGCGGCCGCCAGGCTCCAGCCGAGCTTGGTACCCGAGGCCTCGAGCTCGCTGGCGAGCTGCCCGACCGCCTCGAGGATCGGCAGCCGCACCGGACAGGGCAGCAGACCCGCGAGCCTCACGTCGCCCTCGGGCCGCAGGGTCACCCCATCGGTCGGCTGGGTCAGCGTCAAGTCCTGCTGCTGCTCTACGTCGGTCTTGGCCGCCCGGGCCAGCCGCCCGATCAGTGACTCGAGGTCGAGCTTGCGCAGCTTCGCCGCCGCCTCGAGGGTCAGGGCCTTGCCCTGGGTGCGCCGCTTCTCCGGGTCACGCATCTTGGCGAAGCCTGCCTCGACGAAGACCTGGATCGTCGAGGGGTAGCGCTCGGTGATCTCGAGCAGCGTGGCGCTCGGCTCGATGGTGGTGGTTGACTGCATGATGCTCCGCTCCTGAGATTGCACCGGCGGGACGGGTCCGACTGCTACCCGCCCCGCCACGCCGGTCGGGGGACGCCCCTACCCGAGCATCGCCTGGAGGTCGGCCTCCGGGGTGGTGATCGGGGTCAGGTTGAAGTTGTCGACGAGGACCTGCAGCACCGGCTCGGTGATGAAGGCCGGCAGCGACGGACCGATACGGATGTTCTTGATCCCGAGGTGCAGCAGCGACAGCAAGATAACCACCGCCTTCTGCTCGTACCATGACAGCACCATCGACAGTGGCAGGCCGTTGACGTCGGTGTCGAAGGCGCCCGCCAGGGCCACGGCGATCTGGATCGCCGAGTAGGAGTCGTTGCACTGGCCGAGGTCGAGCAATCGCGGGATGCCGCCGATGTCGCCGAAGTCGAGCGTGTTGAAGCGATACTTGCCGCAGCCCAGGGTGAGGACCACGCAGTCCGCCGGCACCGTCTGGGCCAGCTCGGTGAAGTAGTTGCGGCCCGGCTTGGCGCCATCGCAGCCACCGATGAGGAAGAAGTGTTTGATCGCTCCGGCCTTGACCGCCTCGATCACCTGGTCCGCCACGCCCATCACCGCGTTGCGGGCGAAGCCGACCATGATCGTCTTCTCCTCGCCGTCCTCGGCGAAGCCCTCGGCCGCCAGCGCCGCCTCGATCACCGGGCCAAACTTCTGGTCGGGCACGTGGGTCACGTCCGGCCAGGCGACCAGGCCGGTGGTGAAGATCCGTCGCTTGTAGCTCTCGCGTGGCTTCTGGATGCAGTTGGTGGTAATCAACACCGCACCGGGGAAGGCGTCGAACTCCTTGGCCTGGTTCTGCCAGGCGCCGCCGTAGTTACCGACCAGGTGGGCGTGCTTCTTCAGCTCGGGGTAGGCGAGCGCTGGGAGCATCTCGCCGTGGGTGTAGACATTGATCCCCTTGCCCGCGGTCTGCTCGAGCAGCGCCTGGAGATCCTTGAGGTCGTGGCCCGAGATCAGGATCGCCTTGCCCTTCTTCGGCGTGGTCCGCGCCGTGGTGGGCTCGGGGTGGCCGTAGGCGTCGGTGTTGGCCTTGTCGAGCAGCTCCATCACCTTGAGGTTGACCTCGCCGGCCCGCAGGCAGTAGCCGACCCACTCGTCGACCGTGTGCTCCTCGGGCAGCGCGCTGAGCGCCTCGTGGATGAAGGCGTAGACCCCGTCGTCCTCGACGCCGAGGAGGTAAGCGTGGTGGGCGTAGGCCGCCAGGCCCTTGAGCCCGTAGGTCAGCAGCTCCTGCAGCCCGGTGACGTCGTCGCCGAGGGAGGCCTTGCGAGCCCCGATGCCGAAGCCGGCCGCCTGAGCGATCATCCCGTCCGTGCCGCTCGCCGGTACCCAGTCGGCCGGCGCGCCGAGGTCGTCGGCTGGCTTGCCCGCCGCATCACAGGCCGCGGCGTAGAGCGCCTTGGCCGCGTCGCGCTGCCGGCCCAGCTCACCAGCCATCGCCGTGAGGCGATCCGGATCGAAGTTCACGTTGGTCACCGTGGTGAACAGCACCTCGAGGGCCAAGCGATCAACCCCGGCGTCCGACTTGCCCAGCTGCCGGGCACGGTGAGCGTACATCGAGAGGCCCTTGAGGCCGTGGATCAACAGGTCCTGAAGGGCTGCGGTGGCCGGATCCTTGCCACAGACGCCCTTATCAACGCACCCGGTGCCGCGGTGGGTCTGCTCGCACTGGTAACAGAACATCGACATGACAGGTTCCCTTTCGTCTTCGATCCGATCGACGACGGCCGCTCGAGCCGGTCGTCGACGTGGAGTCGCTGTAGTGAGTGTATGAAAACGTATCGTCAGCCGCGGATCATCGTCAGCAGCATCTTGAACCGTCCGGGCGCACGCACCGCGTGCGGGATATTGGCTGGCATCAGCACCGTCTCACCGGTGCCGGCACGAACAGCCTCCCCGCCGATGGTCAGCTCGACGGCGCCCTCGAGCACCTCGACGAAGGCGTCGTAGGGCGCCGAGTGCTCGCTCAGCTCCTGCCCCGCGTCGAAGGCGAAGATCGTCATCGACCCGACCTCGGCCTTCTTGATCGTGCGGCTGACCACCGCGCCGTCGCCGTAGCTGACCAGCTCCGCGAGCCTGATTGGAACGCCCGAGGCGATCGTGCTGTTCGATGGGGCATCCATTTCCAGCTCCTGCGTTAGCGGGCCTCTTCGCCGACCCATCTGTTCTTGTTTGCCTTGGTTCATGCTTCGTCCGCTTCCGAAAGCAAGCGCGGTGCCAACATCCAACTGATGTAAATCAACAGGCTTAGTAGTTCGATCTCTACGGCGCAACCTGTATTTGGGTTTCGCCTTGCACCGATATTTCGTTGGAACTATATTTGGGTCAACATCATGGATCGTGTTGTCGAGTCAGTCCAGGCGTTTCGACGGCGAGGCCCGGTCGGCACGTCGCTTGCTTTTCACTCGCTTGCGTTGTCAGTCAATCGCTCTGTCGCGTCGGAGATCCGGACTCGGTGACCGAAGAAACCCAAACCCCACCGTCCAGCCCGCGGTGGATCGCGGCGTCGGCGACTGCCGGTGGGGTGCTGCTCGCCAGCCTGCTGCTCGCCGCCCACCACTTACGCGCCGGCCAGCACGGACTGTCGGTGGCGTGGCTGGCCCTGCCCTTGCTGCTCCTGCTACGTCGCCGCTGGGTCGCCCACGCCCTGCGGGTCCTGCTGCTCCTCGGCGCCCTAACCTGGGCGCAGACCGCCTTGGGGTTGATCCAGCTCCGCCTCTCGATCGGCCTACCCTACCAGCGCCTGGCGATGATCCTCGGCGCCATCGCAGCTCTGACCGCTCTGACTGCCGTGGCCGTCGGGCGCCCGGCGATGCGGCGCTGGCTCGGGTCCAAGGTCGAGACCGCCACGGTCAGCGCCGGCGCGTTCCTGCTGACCTTGCTCGCGCTGGTGCCGGTCCAGCTGATGACCGCCCGGTCTCCACGCCCGATGCTGCTCGCCGAGCGCTTGGCGCTGGGTGCCGGCTGGCTGGAGGTTGTCGCCCTGGCGATCTATGCCGCCTTCGTCGCCGAGAAGCTGCACCCGCCCGACCAGACGCCGCGGGTCCGTCGCACCATCTGGCTCCTCTTCTCGCTGGTCTTCTTCGGCCAGCTGGCGCTGGGCCTGGCCGGCTTCGAGCAGTTCCTGATGCGCCCTGACCAGCCCGGTCAGCCCAGCCACTTGCACTGGCCGATCCCTGCGCTGATCGCCGCGGGTCCGATCTTCCGCGGTGGGGGCTACTTCATGCTGGCCCTCTTTCTCTCGACCGTGCTGCTAGTCGGGCCCGCCTGGTGCAGCCACCTGTGCTACGTCGGTTGCTGGGACAACCTCGCGGCGTGCCACCGACGCAAGCCGACGTTGGCCCCGGGCCGGCGGCACGCCCAGCGAGCGATCATCGCCCTGCTGGTCGTCGGCGCGGCGGTGGCGCTACGGACCGCCGGAGCATCCACCGCCCTGGCCGGCACGCTCGCCCTCGGCTTCGGCCTGGTCGGCGTGGCGGTGATGCTCCTCGCCTCCCGCGCCACCGGCCGGATGGTTCACTGCACCGTGTACTGCCCGATCGGTCTGTTCGCCTGCTGGCTCGGCAAGCTCTCGCCGCTCCGACTGCGAATCGGCGAGGACTG
>JAUVBO010000362.1 GCA_030591195.1 Pseudomonadota bacterium | reverse complement strand
GTGGATGGCGCTCAAGGCCCAGTGCCTCGACGCTGGCAGCGGCTGCGACACGATCGTCATCCCGCACAACTCGAACTGGAGCAACGGCGCGATGTTCTTGCCGGCGCTGTTTGACGGCGAGGGCGCCGCCGAGGTGGGCAGCCCGGAGCAGGCCGCGGCCCTGCGGTCGGCGCTTGAGCCGGTGGTCGAGATCTTCCAGCACAAGGGCGACATGGAGTGCGAAAACGGCCTCTCCGGCGTCGAGCGTGAGGGCGGCGCGGAGGATCCCCACTGCATCAACGAGAAGCTCCGCCTGCCGCTCGAGGACTGCGGCGACGAGGCGGGCAGCGGGGGGGTCAAGGACCAGGGCTGCGTCTCGCGCTACGACTTCTTGCGCGGCGTCCTGCACGCCGGCCTGGCCCTCGAGCCGGCCCTCGGCCTCAACCCCTACCGCCTCGGCGTGATCGGCAGCACCGACACCCACAACGGCACCCCGGGCAACACCGCCGAGCGGGGCTGGGTCGGCCACGTCGGCATCAGCGACGACACCGCGGTCGAGCGGCTCGGCGAGGGCAACATCACCCACCGCGGTCGAGTCAACAACCCCGGTGGCCTGGCCGCGGTCTGGGCCGTCGAGCGCTCGCGGGACGCGATCTTCGAGGCCTTCGAGCGCCGCGAGGTCTACAGCACCAGCGGCACGCGGATCGCCGTTCGCCTCTTCGGCGGCTGGGATCTGGCCGCGGGGCTGCCAGCTGGCGAGGGCAGCTGCGGCGAGGCCGCGTCGATCGAGCTCGCCCGCGAGGGCTACCGTCGTGGCGTGCCGATGGGCGCCACCCTGGCGTCCGCCCCCGGCGCCGGTGCGCCCCAGTTGCTGGTCGACGCGCGCCATGATCCGGGCACCACGGAGCGGCCCGGCGTACCGCTGCAGCAGCTGCAGATCATCAAGGGCTGGCTCGGGGCCGACGGCAAGGCCCACGAACGGGTCTACACCGTCGCGGGCTCGGCCGACAGCGGCCGCGTCGATACGGCCACCTGCAAGACCAGCGGCTCGGGCGCCGAGCGGCTGTGTGACCTCTGGACCGATCCGGACTTCGACCCCGACCGTCCGGCGTTCTACTACGCCCGGGTGCTCGAGAACCCCACCTGCCGCTGGAGCACCTGGCAGTGTAACGCGATGCCTGCCGCCGAGCGGCCCGCGGGCTGCGACGATCCCTTCATCGCCAAGGTGATCCAGGAGCGGGCGATAACCTCGCCGATCTGGTACGTCCCCCCCGGCGAGCCGTTGGCGCGATAGTCGCGGCGATGACCAGCGAGCGAGCACCCACGAGGCTGTTCGAGCCGATCGAGATCCGCGGGGTGCGGATCGAAAACCGGATCGTCAAGTCGGCGATGGCCGAGGGCCTCTGCGATCCGGATGGCCGGCCGCTCGGCGCCGCGCTGGCGGTACTCTACGAGCGCTGGGCCGCCGGAGGCGTGGGCCTGGCGATCACCGGCATGGCCCACCTGCGCCGGGGCTACTCGTTCACCGACCACGAGATCGGCCTGCACGACGACGCGCTGATCGAGCCCCTGCGGGCGATCCCCGCGGCGGCTCATCGCCACGGCGGGCGGGTCTTCGTCCAGCTCTGCCACGCTCCGCCGCAGCTGCCGCGGAGCAAGGCCCAGGCCTTCGGGGCGCTGGCACCCTCGCGTGGCCTGTCGCCGACCAGCCTGCTGTGGCAGCGCCCGATCGACGACCGCGAGCTGGTGCAGGTCGCCGCCGAGTTCGGCGGCGCGGCTCGCCGGGCGCGGCTCGCCGGCTTCGACGGCGTGCAGCTCCACGCGGCCCACGGGTACCTGCTGTCGCGGATGCTCAGCCCGCGACACAATCGCCGCCAGGATCGCTGGGGCGGTGACTTCGACCGACGGCTGCGCTTTCTCGGCGAGGTCTACCGCGCGGTGCGCGCCGAGGTCGGCGACGACTACCCGGTGACGGTCAAGCTCAACGCCCACGACGGCGAGCCGGGAGGGCTCGAGCTCGGGGCCGCCGTGCGGATCGGTCAGCAGCTCGAGGCCTGGGGCGTCGACGCGATCGAGGTCTCGGCCGGCACCGCCGACGTCGGCCTCGGCCTGTACCCGAGCCGCGGCGAGCTGCCGCTCGACCTCAGCGAGCGTTTCCTCGGCCGTGAGTTTCCGCTGCTGCGGCCTGCCTTGCGCGCCACGCGCCTGCTGACCAGGCGCATCGCTCGGCGGGTGGCGCTCGAGGGCGAGGCCTATTTCTTGGCCGAGGCGCGCCGCTTCGCCGAGGCGCTGTCGATCCCGGTGATCTGCGTCGGTGGCGTGCGCAGCCACGAAGTGGCCGAGCGGATCCTGCGAGAGACCCCCGTGGCGATGGTCTCCCTCGCGCGTCCGCTGGTCCGCCAGCCCGGCCTGCCCGCGGCGTGGCGCGCGGGGCGCACGGCCGCCGCCAGCTGCACCTCGTGCAACCGCTGCTTGCTCCACGTCGGCCTGGGGGATCCCCTCCGCTGCTACAGCGGTGAGTGATCGAGGAGCAGCGAGGAGTGCTAGCGCGACACGCGGTGGCGGCGCTGGTACTCGTCGGTCAGCGCGCCGACGTCGTAGAAGCGGGCCCGGGCGCCGCGGAAGTCGGTGGAGACCAGCGTCCGGCCGTCCGGGGAGATGGTCAGCCCGGTGGGCTCGGGGCCGCCGACGAGGGTGAAGATCACCCGGCCAGCCCTCGTGTCGACCACGTCGATCTTGCCGTCCCAGTCGTAGCGGCCGTCGCTCGGCGGCCAGCCCTTGGTGTTGCGGCACGAGACGTAGAGGTAACGGTTGCCCGGTCGCGGATCGAGCACGATGGTGTTCGGGTCGGCGCGGCCCGAGTCGACGTCGCGGAACGAAGCCGGGCGGCTGTGGTCGGCGCTGAAGCGCTTGACCGAGAGGGCCTGGACGCCGCCAGCCCACGGCACGAGGATCTCGTCCCAGATCGCCGACGAGAGCATCGCCACCTGCTGGCTGTCCTTGCCGGTCCGGCGGCGGGACAGCGCGCGGTGGCTGCCGCCGGCGCGCAGCTCGTCGATCACGCCGAGCAGCTGGGGCAGGTCGATGCGGATCACCCGGTCGGAGGCGAGCAGCGAGACGTAGGCCAGGTGGCCGTCGTCGCTGACCACCACGTGGCGCATGCTCGCCCGGCCGATGCTGTCCGGCAGTGGGGCGAGCTCGGCCACCTGCTGGTGGGTCCGGGTCTCGATGACGAACATCGTCTTGGCGTTGAACGCCGACACCACCGCATAGCGCCCGTCGGCCGAGAAAGCGATACCGCGGGGCGCGATCGGAAAGCTCTTGTTGCTCGGGTGATCGGTGACCAGCCCGATCCGCTTGACCCGCAGCCCGGGCGACCGGGTGCCGGGCGTGTAGGCCGCGGTGACCCCGGCGATGCGCTCGGCGCTGACGTCGATCACCGAGATGTCGTTGGAGAACCAGTTCGAGACGTAGAGCACGTGGCGGCCGCTCGCGTCGGCGTTCGGCGCCAAGGCCATCACCTTCGAGCCGGTCCCGCCGGTGGGGATCTCGCCGACGACCTGTTTGGTGGCGCTGTCGATCAGCGTCACCTGGCCGCCGCCCCCCAGCACCTTTCGCTCGAGCTCGGTGGTCAGCACCAGCTCGGTGCCCTCGAGGTAGGCGATCTCGATGTTGCCGACCACGTGGCCCTCGTAGCCATAGGGCGTATCGATCTTGGTCAGCACCCGGGCATCGTCGACCAGCGCCACGGCCTCGGCGCCGAGCCCCGCGCCGATCTGCTGCAGCCAGCTGCCGATGGCATCGCGTTGGCGCGCGCTCGAGGCGAAGTACCGAGCCCCGGAGCGCTGCCGCCACTCGGCCAGCGCCGACAGGTCGACCGCCGAGACCGTCGCCTCGCCCATATTCGAGACGTAGAGCCAGCGCCCGTCGTGCGAGATCTCCGCGCCCTTGGGCATCGACCCCGTGGCCAGCGCACCGAGGAAGAAGTCCTTGGTCGACAGCTCGAGGGCGGCGTTGTCGCCCTTGCCGGCGCCATACCCGTCGTTCGTCGGGTCCTGAACGACGGATCCACAGCCGGCGATCAGGGCCAGGACCAGCGTCAGCAGCGGTAGCCGCAGGAGTCGATTCAGCTTGGTCGCGATCGTCCGTGTTTTCATCGAAGCGCACCCTCTCCCACTTTCACCGACAGCAAACGGCGCGCCAACTGGTGAGACGGAAATCATGAAGTTATTTCGTGATCAAGGTCGACAGACGGCAACAAGAGTCGTCGCCACCCGTCCGGCTACCTGGCGGGCGCTCCTGGCACCGCCAACGGGGTCGGTGATATGACTGGCCGATGTTTGCTCGGACAGGCTATCCGTCGATGACCGGCAAGACCTGCGTCGTCACCGGCGCCAACTCCGGGGTGGGCTACGTCACCGCCCGCGAGCTGGCGCGGCTCGGCGCTCACACCGTGCTCGTCTGCCGCCGTCGGGCCCAGGGTGAGGAGGCGGTGGCGGCGATCCGTCGCGAGACCGGCAGCGACGCGGTGGAGCTGATGCTCGCCGACTTCTCCTCCCTGACGCAGGTGCGGGCGCTGGCCGCGGCGGTCTGCCAGCAGAGCGACCGGATCGACGTGCTGGTCAACAACGTCGGGATGATGCACTCCCGCCGGCAGGTCACCGAGGATGGCCTGGAGCACGTCTTCGGCGTCAACCACCTCGCGCCGTTCTTGCTGACCAACCTGCTGCTCGATCGGCTGAAGCAGAGCGCGCCGGCCCGGGTGGTCAACGTCGCCTCCGAGGCCCACAGGGTGGGCAAGCTCGACCTCGACGACCTGCAGGCCGAGCGGCGCTACCGGATGCTGGAGGTCTACGGCCGGACCAAGCTGGCCAACATCCTCTTTACCCGTGAGCTGGCCCGGCGCCTCGAGGGCAGCCGGGTCACCGCTAACTCTCTGCACCCCGGCGTGATGCGCAGCGGCTTCGGCCGCGAGACCCTCGGCCTGTTCAACGTCGCGCTGAAG
>JAUVBO010000924.1 GCA_030591195.1 Pseudomonadota bacterium | reverse complement strand
GCCAGGTCCGCGCGCTGATCGGCCGGCTCAAGCGCAGCGACGCGGCCAGCGGCGGGCCGGTGGAGCTCGGACGCGAGCTGGCGGCGAACAAGGTCCTCTCCACCCAGCTGCTGCGGGCCGCAGGCACCTGTCTGGTGACGCTAACGCTCTACGAGATCAAGACCGCCACGGCGGAGGCAGCAGCCACCGCTCGCGGCGGCTGCGATGAGGCGACACTGGCCGCCTCGATCAACAGCGCGCTCGGGCAGCTGACCGCGCGGCTCCGACCCGCGGGCGGCGGCTCGGAGCCGCCCGCCGCTGCGGCCAAGGTCAGCGTCTATTTCGTCTCGAGCCCGCCCGGCGCACCGGTGGTCCTGGACGGTACCGCGCGGGGAAAGACACCCCTGCGGCTCGACCTGGTCGCCGGGCAGCGCTACCGCGCGGTCATCGGTGGAAACTTCCCCTTCGCGGCGGTTCCCCGGACCATCGTCGCCCGCAGCTGGCAGCGGCTCGAGGTGAAGCTGCCGCTCGAGGCGATCGATCCGCTCGAGCGAGCCACCGCGGCCGAGTGGTTCTCGATCGCCCTCGGTGGCGGCTTCCTGCGGGCCGCCGAGCGACCCCTGTTCGCCTTCAGCGTCCGCGCCGCCACCCTCAAGTGGCGCTATCTGTTCTGGGGCGTCGCCGAGCTCATCGTCGGGATCGCCTCGTCCGGCGAGGGCGACGAGCTGCGGATGTGGAAACTGCTCAGCGTCGGCTCGCGGGCGGGCCTGCCGCTTTACCTCGGCTCGTCGGGCAGGCACCAGCTGCTCTTCGGCCTCGGTCTGCACTACACGAGCTATGAAGCTCCGGCCGGCGACGCGTCGCTGCTGGGGCTGATTCCGGGCGTCGAGTACCTGCTGGCGGCATCCAACGGCGCGCTGCAGGTCGGTGGTGGGGTCCACGCGGTGCTGCCGGTCGGGGGACTACCGGCGGGAGAGCTCCGACCCTACCAGCTGCTCTTCACGCTCCGGCTCGGCCTCTCACTCTCGCCGATGATCCGGTCCGAGCGCCGCAAGTCGAGCGGGCCGCGGCGTGACCCAGCCCGCGGCTCGGTGTCGGTAGCTAGCTCCCCTCGCCCTCGAGCACCAGGACCTCGAACGGCTGGAGCTCGATCGTCTCTGGCGTGCCGGCGGTGAGCGAGAGCGCCTTGACGCGCTGGTCGGCAAAGGGAGCGCTCAGCTCGTAACGTCGGGGCGAACCCGCGGGAAGCTCGAATGCCTTGCCCGCGTCGATCGCGATCGTCTTGGCCACGTCTGAGGGATTGCGCAGCACCAGGATCCCCTTGCGGGGGGACCAGGAGGCCCAGCCGTAGACCTCGAGCTGCTCCGGGTTGCCGCCGACCCAGTGGGTGTCCTGCAGCGTGACCGCGTTGTCGCGAGCCCAGTTGGCTGCCGCGGCGAGGTCGTCCCAGTTCTGCGCCGACATCAGCGCCGGGGTGACGTAGAGCTCCTGCAGCTGGGTGCCACAGCCAAAGGCGGTGCGGATCTCGTCTCGCAGATCGTTCTGGGGGTCGGCGGCGAGCTTCCCCGAGTGCTTGGCGTAGATCACCCCGTGCAGCATCAGCGCGCTGAGCGGGTACAGCGGTCCTCGCCGGACGATCCGAGCGTAGGTGTTGGCGTCGCGAAAGGTGATCCACTGCTGCCGATCCGATCCGACGCCGAGGTGCCCGTGGTCGTAGCCCCCGCGCCAGATCGAGTCGGCGTGCAGCAGCCAGAACGGCGAGGGCCAGGTGCCGGTGGTCAGGTTGACGTACAGGTCGGGCTTGGCCTGGCGCAGATCGTCGATCAGCTGGATCGCTGCCTCGAAGTCGCTGTTGAAGGCGCTGCCGGGGTACTTGTCGCTCGCGCGGCCGATGCCGTCGAACTTGAACTGGTTGATCCCGTACTTGTTGACCAGCTCGAGGCAGATCTCGCGAAAGCGGGCAAAATACTTCGGCGCCGAGAGCACGAAGCCCTTCTCGTTCGTCTCGTAACCGGCGGTCTTGCCGTAGGCCAGGCGCTCGTCCTTGGGATCGCCGTAGCCACCCCACGGCGAGAGCCAGATCCCGGGCGCGGCACCGTAGCCCTCGGCCGCCTTGCGCAGCGGACCGAAGCCAGCGGGAAAACCGTCGTGAAAGCCCCACAGCGTCGCCGGATCGTCCCAGCCATCGTCGAACAGAAACGAATCGAGCTTCACCCCGCGCTGCTTGTTCAGCTGCTCGCCGAAGGCCGCGATCACGTCGAGCGCAGCGGCCTCGTCGTACTTGGAGAAGTAGCCGATGTCGTACCAGGAGTTGTAGTGCAGAAACGTCCGGTAGGGGTGGGTTCGCTCCCGCTCGAGGTAGTGCAGGAACCCGCGCCGCAGCTGCCCCGCGGGCGTCACGCCGATCACCGCGCTGTGCCGTATCTCCTTGCCTGCAAGGATCTCGATCGGCTGGGACAGGCTGCAATGGATCTGCAGGCCGGGGCTGTCGGGAGCGACCAGCACCTCGCCCGACGAGTCCGTCCCTCCGTCCGAGCGGGTCTCGGCCCGCAGCGTGTACTTGGCCTTGGGGTCGTAGTCGGGAACCTCGAGGTGGTAGGTGTTGAGCAGATCGACCGCTCCGGTGGCGCCGAAGTGCTCGTCGCGGCTCACCTCCTCGCCGTCCTTCAGCAGCACGGCCCAGAAGATCTCCAAGCGATAGCCACCGCTGGTGTAGTCGAAGAGCACCAGGTAGCGGCCCTTGTCGGTGATCGTCGGTGTCACGTCCCACTCGAGCACCTGGTGTCCGGGGTAGGACACCTCAGACGG
>JAUVBO010000735.1 GCA_030591195.1 Pseudomonadota bacterium | reverse complement strand
CCCGAACCAACCGCCACCAGGGAACCTCCCTCCTCGACCACGGCACGGCGATCTTGATCCACTCGGTGAGCCTCGACGCCAAGCAGCTCAAGGAGGCGCAGCAGACCGGAGCGATGATCGTCTGGTCACCCTCTAGTAACTTCGTACTCTACGGTCCTGGGGTGACGGCGCCCATTCAGCAGATCCTCCAGCTCGGAATCGTCACCGGCATCGGGCCGGACTGGACCCTCTCCGGGTCGGACGAGATGCTCTCCGAGCTCCGGGTTTGTCTCGACTACGGCCTGCAGGAGAGCATCGGGGAGCTCACGCCCAAGCGGCTCTGGGAGATGGCAACGGCGCAGGGGGCTCAGGTGGTCGGCCTCGCCGATCACATTGGTCAGTTGGCCGTGGGCAAGCGAGCCGACATCGCGGTGTTCGGCCGCACCGGCGCCAACCCCTACATGACCGTGATCGACAGCCGCGCCGATGATGTGCGACTGGTGCTCATCGACGGCCGCGGCTACTTCGGCGACCAGAGCCTCGAAGCGGTCACGGCGCGCAATCCCTACTGCGAGCCCCTGGACGCTTGCGGCACCCCCAAGTACCTCTGTGCCCAGGACGACCCTGGCGCCGACAACCGCCGGAACGAGACCATGTCTGACATCCACCAGCAGCTCTACGACCTCCTGGAAGGCACCGGAGTGGCACCTTACGTGGAGATCTACAGCCGTGGCAGTGAGCTGCTCGAGCTCGTGGATTGCGCCCTCTAACTCAGGAAACGAGGTCGCGGTGACCTCGGTGCCACCGAGGCGACGCTCTGCTAGCATCGGCCAACGCTCAAGAACCTTCGAGGAGCCCCGATGCCACTCAAGCGCCACCCGCTGCCGCGGACCATCGCCGCCCTGGTCTCCATCGCCGCCGCCGCGCCGCCGAGCCACGCCAGCTACGCGATCTACGTCGGCGCCCAGCTCACCGCCGACGGCAGCGTGATCATCGGCGGCACGGGCGAGGAGGTCTCCAGCCACTGGCTCGAGATCGTGCCGCGCCGCCGCCACCGGCCCGGCGCGACGATCACCGTCGGGGTGACCGCGGCGGCGACGATCCCCGGCCGCCTGATCCGCATCCCGCAGGCGCCACGGACCTTCCGCTACCTCACCATGCGCTACTCCGACTACAAGGGATTTCCCCCGCCGCTGACAAACGGCGGCCTCAACGAGCACCAGGTGGCCGTGCGCGACGTCTGGTCGCCCTCGCGCAAGGAGCTGGTGGCGATGACGCCGCGCCCCCAGCGCGGACCGCAGTACAGCGACCTGGCACGCATCGCCCTTGAGCGCGCGCGCACCGCGCGCGAGGCGGTGCGGATCATCGGTGGGCTGATCGATCGCTACGGCTACTCGACCTACGGCGGCAACTCCCACCTGATCGCCGATCCGCGCGAGGGCTGGGTCCTGCTGGCCTTCGCCGGCGGCAAGCGCCTCTGGGTCGCCGAGCGCCTCGGCCCCGGCGAGGTCCGCGTGTCCTACCCGGGCTACATCGGCAAGATCCCGCTCGACTTTCGTCGCCGGCGCGACTTCATGGGCTCGGCCAACCTGATCTCCTTCGCCGAGAAGCAGGGCTGGTACGACCGCCGCTCGGGCAAACCGTTCGACGTCTACAAGGTCTACGGCCGGGGAAAGGGAAGCGCCCGCGCGCCCGGGCTCAAGCTCGTCGACCCCAAGACCCTCGAGCGGGAGATGCGCCGCAAGGCGCCGAAGATCACCGTCGCCGACGTCATGGCGTGGGTCCGCGATCCACGCATCGCCGACGAGGAGGCGGGCTATGGCCAGGTCGCCCGCCTGCGCCGCAAGCTGCCCCACCCCGAGCTGGCCACCCTCTGGGTCGCGCCGACCGGCTCGGTCACCGCCCCCTTCATCCCCTACCGCATCGGCGTGCAGCGAAGGGTCGCCGAGTACGGCCAGCACCGCTACCTGACCAAGGGGTCCGCCCGCTCCTTCCTCTCGCGCGACTACCAGGCCCAGGAGGCGACGCGCTTCGCCGGCCGTACCTTCAAGCGGCTGCTCTACCACACCTGCGCCGACCCGAAGCGCTTCTACCCTGAGGTGCGCGAGGCGCTGATCGCCTTCGAGCGCCGCGCCCGGACCGAGCAGCCGACGGTCGAGCGCACCGCCGTGGCCCTGTACCGCGCGCGCCAGCCGGCCCTCGCCCGTCGCTACCTGACCTTCTACAGCAGCACCCGGGCCCTCGACGCCCTGCGGCTTGGCGAGGCGCTGCTCGGCAGCATCGAGGCGCGCACGAAGCTGCTGTTCGGCATCCGCCGACCGCGGGGGCACCGGATCAACGCCCGCCCCGCCGAGCAGACGCCGAGCTGCCTCGCGGGCCAGGACCCGGACCGTCCCCGGCGGCACTGAGCGAGAAGGTCACCAATCGTCACTACACGTTGCCTGCTGCGCGGCAGACGGCGAGCAGCCGTCGCGTCGCGCTTCGCTTGATCGAGCGTGGCCAGCAAGACGAGAAAGCTGTGGCCGATGGTGGCAAAAAGTCTGGCCTAAAGAGCGTCCTTTTAGCCATCGAGGTATTTCTGCCGCCTGATTTGTTGAGCAGCAGAAAAGGGGCTAGCACCGCAATATCTCGCCAAAAAAAAATGGCCTCCGCTCGAACACTCCCGGAACGACTGCCCGAATTCTGCTACCCAGACGACCATATCCTCCGCAGAGTCCACGGCAGCGGCCGGATCCGCTGGCCAGGTAGAGTACTCGTCCACCTTGGTCAGGCACTCGCTGGAGAGCAGGTGGGTTGCAAGCGGATCCGGGATGACCTCTGGCATGTCTTCCTGGGCCCGCTATTGCTCGGCTGCGTGGACCACACGAGGCTGGACCTCGGATTGATAAGAACCATCAATTGAGCGCGAGAACAGAACTGTTACCCCTGTCATCGGACAGATCGTCACCGATGTCATCGAGCAGAAGTGTTACCGCTGTTCCCGGTTGCACAAGCGACGCTGGTGCTGTGGTTCATGCCAGGTCTCGGTCCGCCCGCACTGCCGAGGGCCGATGAGCTGCATCCAGCTCGTCGAGGATCCGGCCGTGACCCGCCGCAACCAGAGCTCGAACTCGACGACGACTGTTCCTTCGACCTGTAGCGCCCCCGGAGGCCGCTTGGCGCCGCCGGTGCGCCCGAGGCTGCGCCTCGAAGCCCTCACATGTAGCTTCCACCACCAAACCCAGGGCAACAGTTCATCCAGAGGGCGACGCCATCGCTGGAACCGACACCGTGATACAGGGGCGCGCGCGCGAAAATCGCGTTTGTTGGTCCCGCACGCCTTGGGCCTGACCGCCTCGTGCATCCCCGATTCTTGG
>JAUVBO010000955.1 GCA_030591195.1 Pseudomonadota bacterium | reverse complement strand
GCTCGTCCCACGCGCTCCAAACCACGGTCTCGCCGGCCAGCGCCGGCGCCTCGTGCAGCACCTTGGACGCCTCGGCGATGACCCGGGTGCCTTGCTCGTCATGCAGGTAGACCCGCTCGCCAGCGGCCCAGGTCGCCCGCACCGTACCGCCGTCGACGACCAGCTGGTGCCGCTGCCGGGCGCCGTAGAGCGAGCCGCCGTAGCCATAGGACTCGTCGCGCAGGCCGTCGTAGCTGCCGAGGTCGGTCACCCGCCCGTCGGCCGCGCGAAGCCGCAGCCCGCCCGGCGCCTGCCAGTCTCCCCTCGGCGCCTCGAGGTAGAGCACCGTCGAGCCAGCGACGTCGATCAGCACCGTCTCGAGGTCGTCGCGGGTCAACTGGCTGACCTTGCCCGTGCTCGCGTCGACCGAGAAGATGTCGAGATCGTCGGGGGCGTTGCTGTGCAGCGTGGCTCGATCGCCGAAGAACACGCGCTTGCCGCTGGCGATCAGCGCCGTGCCGGGTGGCGCGAGGTAGGGCTCGCCGTCGCCGAGGTGGGAGATCTCGTCCGCTTGGTAGCCGACGAGCTCGCAGGCTGGAGCCGATGGCGGCGGGGTCGGAGTACCTGGCAACGGTGACGGCGAGGGCAGCGGTCTTCCATCCGGGCCGATGCCCACGGCCCGCGGGCCTCCGCACCCGGTACCGCCGCACAAGACGCACGAGACCAACAGCGACGAGAGCACGCGCTTCACCGGACCACCTCCTGGCAATCGAGCCGGCCGCGGCCGCTGCAACGCCCGTGCCCGACAGACCCACGCAGGCCGCGCTGGAAAATCGCGGACCTGCCCACCCGTGACCTCAGAAAACTGAGCTGAGCCCGGCATCCCTGTCTTGGCCCGGCGCGGCGCCGGTAACCGCCAGGTGACCGGTGAGGGCGGCCAAGCCACGACAGGCGTCGGTCGTTCGATATGGTCTAGCCGGTGCGGTTCTCGGCGGCGCGGACGGCCACCTGCAGCTTGCGCACCGCGCGGGCCTGGATCTGGCGCACACGCTCGCGGGTGATGCCGAGCTCGCGGCCGACCTCCTCGAGGGTCTGGGTCGGCTGACCGTCGAGGCCGAAGCGACGCTGGAGCACCTCCTTCTCGCGGTCGCGCAGGGGCTCCATGGCGCGCATGATCTGCTCCCACTGCCCCTTGTGGCTCACCTCCTCGAACGGCGAAGGAACCTGGGTGTCGGCGATCAGCGTGCCGAGCTCGGTCTCGCCGTCCTCGCCCACCGGCAGCTCCCAGCGCAGCGTCTTGCGCGAGGCCTCCATGATCTCGACCACCCGATCGACCGGGATATCGAGCCTGGTGGCGAGCTCGTCGGCGGTGGGCTCGCGGCCGACATCGAGCACGTGGCGGCGGCTCTCGCGGACCAGCTTGCGGATCGCCTCGCGGATGTGCACCGGCAACCGGATGGTCCGCGTCTGGTTGGCGATCGCCCGCGAGATCGCGTGCCGGATCCACCACGTGCCGTAGGTCGAGAACTTGTAGCCGCGGCGATAGTCGAACTTCTCCACCGCACGCATCAGCCCGAGGTTGCCCTCCTGGACCAGCTCGAGGAACTGAAGCCCGCGGTTGACGTACTTCGCCGCGATGTGGACCACCAGCCGCTGGTTGGCGAGCACCAGCTCGTCCTTGGCGCGCTGGCCCTTGGTCTCGGCGGCGAGGATCTGGCGGTGGGCCTTGTCCAGCTCGGCGGCGGTGATGTTGACCTTGCGCTCGAGGGTGCGGATCCGCCGCTCGGCGTTCTTCAGCCGGCGGATCGCCTCGGCCAGCTGCTCGTCGCTGGTCTCGCGGTCGGCGACCTTGGCCCCGCCGCTGGGATCCGGACCGGGATCCCCGCTGCCGATCGACCGCAGCGTTGACTTCTCCGCCGGATCGACACGGGTCGGCCGGGCGCCCCTGCGCCGGGCACGCACCAGCCGTCGCAGGTCGGCCGCCGAGATGCCCGCGTCCTGTTCGACCGTGCGGATCTCCTCCCGGGCCACCTCGAGACGGGCGACTACCTCCTTGACCCGGCTCACCAGCCGGTTGACGTAGGCCTCGCGATAGTCGATCTGGCTCAGCAGCTCGAGCATTCGCTCGCGGTTCTCGTCGGCCTTCTGCCTCAGCGACCGGCGCTCGGGCTCGCCCTTGGTCCGCTGCTTGGATGCCAGCTTGTCGCGGATTCTCCGGTTGTCCCGATCGAGCCGCGACAGCTCCTTGATCAGCGGCAGGAACTGCTTCCTCGACCGCTTGGGGTCGGCAGCCTGGCGTCCCTCCTCCTCCTCCTCCTCCTCGGCGGCGTCGAAGATGTCGGACTTGCCGCCCGAGCGCACGCGCCGACCGGCCTGCAGCAGCTCGTCGACGGCGATGTTGGTCCCCAGCGCTGCCCGCAGCACCTCGAGACGCGCGCTCTCGAGCCGGCGCGCGGCATCCACCTCGGCCGGCTTGCTCAGCAGGGGTACCGCCTTGAGCTGGCGCATGTAGATCGCCACCGGGTCGACGGGCTGGGTCACGGCGGCGGGCACCACGCCGCCACGCAGCTGCCGCCGGCCATCCTCACCGTCGAGCCCGACGATGTCGATGCCGTCCTCGGCGAGCTCGGTCAACAGCTCGTCGACCTCCTCGGTGGTCTGGTCGACGGGTGAGTTGTAGATGATCTCGTCGAGAGTGACGAAGCCCTTCCGCCT
>JAUVBO010000024.1 GCA_030591195.1 Pseudomonadota bacterium | reverse complement strand
GGCGCGCTGCTGCTCTCGCGTCACTGCTTGCTGGCGATGGCCGGCGGCGACACGGCCGAGCCGGGATCGGGGACCAAGGTCGCGCTGCGTCTGACGCTGGCGGTCTGCGAGTACCAGCTCCAGCGGCAGCTCCAGCCTCACGTCGACGGGCTGAAGCAGCTGCGTGACGAGCTCGCCGCCAAGGTGCGCGAGACCCTGGCCGAGGCGCTGCCGGCGACCGACATCGATGTCCTCGCCGAGGGGATCGAGGCCTTGGACCAGAGCCACGCCCAGCTGACCGAGCTCACCGCCCGGGTCGACAAGGTGATGGACAGCGGCAAGGTCGACGTCAACCGGCTCAAGGAGCTGGTGGCTGCCGGCCAGGAGCTGGCCGACCTGCACTGGCGGCTCTCCAAGGGACCCCACGGCCTCGGCCGGGCCCGCCTCGGGCTTGCTTTCGCCCCCGACGCGCTGAGCCGCGGCATCGGCTCGTTTCCCTACAACCCGTTCTCGATGCCGGTGGCGATCGACTCGAGCGGCGAGACGGCGGCCTTCGCCCGCGGGCTGCTCGAGGGGCAGCTTCGCGCGGCGACCGTTGAGATGCGGGCGATGCGCCGGGGGCGCCTGGCGCTGGGCAACCCGACCGAGGCCGCGCTCGCCCGGGCCGAGCTCAGGCGGCTTTGCTTCGACGACCTCGGGGCCGAGGAGCGCCGGGCCTGTCCGCCGCTGCTGCTGGTCGGCAGCTCCGCGGCGTTTTCGGACCAGAGCCTGGCGCCGTTGCTCTCGTCGCGGCTCCCGGTCAAGGTGGTGCTGCTCGCCGACGGCGGCGTCGCCTCCGACGGCGAGCCGGGTGATCGCGATGCGCTCTCCCTGCTCGCTCTCGGCGGCAGCGAGGCCTTCGTCGCCCAGTCCTCCATCGCCCATCCGCAGCACCTGGTCGACGCCCTGACCCGCGCGATGGCCTACGACGGTCCGGCGCTGATCCAGCTCCACGCGCCGAGCCCCGGCGAGCACGGCTTCTCCCGCGACGCGACGGTCGCCCGGGCCGAGGCTGCGGTGGCGGCGCGCCTCTTCCCGCTGCTGACCTTCGATCCGGGCGGCGAGGGGGTCTTCGGCATGCGCCTCGACATCTCGGGCAACCCGGATGACGAGCAATCACTGACCGCCCCGACGGTGGCTCATTGGGCGGCGGGAGAGCGACGCTTCGCCGGCGACCACCTGGTGCCGCTGGACGACGACGCGCCCGGGCCGACCGAGCTGGTCGACTACCTCGCGCTCGAGGCCAACCAGCGCGGCGACAAGACGCCATACGTCAAGGTCGGCGAGGGCCGGCTGGCCCCGTCGCGGGCGCTGGTCGCGCTCAGCGACCGGCGGGATCGTGGCTGGCGCACGCTGCGGGAGCTGGCCGGGAAGGTCACGCCGTTCACCGACAGGGTCCGCGCCGAGGTCGAGGCCGAGGTCAGGGCGGCCCACGACCAGGAGCTCGCGGCGCTGCGGCAGCAGCACGATCAGCGAGTGGCCGAGGTCCAGCGCGAGCAGGCCGCCGAGATGACCCAGCGGGTGCGCGAGCGGTTGATCCAGCTAGCGGGCTTTGGCGGGGCGGACCGGACCGGTACGGAGAAGCCCGCATGACGACCCTCGACGAGGCGATCCATACCTTCCGCCACGGGGTCCACCCTCACGAGCACAAGGGCACGGCCGACGAGCCGGTCCAGCGGCTGCCCTTCGCCCGCCGCTTCGTGCTGCCGCTGAGCCAGCACATCGGCGCGCCGATGCGGGCGGTGGTGACCGCGGGCGAGACCGTGGTGCGGGGGCAGTTGATCGCCGAGCCGGGTGGCTTCGTCTCGACCTGCCTCCACGCGCCGGTCAGCGGGCGGGTGATCGGCGTCGGCCCCCAGCGCAACTCGAGCGGGCAGCTCGCGCCAGCGATCGAGATCGAGGCCGACGTCTACTCGACCCAGCGGATCGCTGGCGAGCCGGTGGACTGGCGGTCGCTCAGTCCGAAGGAGTTCGTCTCCCGCGTGCAACAGGCCGGACTGGTCGGCATGGGCGGCGCGGCCTTTCCGAGCCACGTCAAGTACGCGGTGCCCGAGGGCAAGCGGATCCGCTACCTGGTGATCAACGGCTGCGAGTGCGAGCCATACCTGACGGCGGACCACCGGATGATGGTCGAGCAGGCCGACCAGGTGGTCCGCGGCAGCGGCATCGTCGCGGCCAAGCTCGCCCTCGACGGGGTCAAGATCGGCGTCGAGATCAACAAGCTCGATGCCATCGACGGGCTCAAGCGGGCCGTCCGGCGGCAGGCATCGGCTGGTGAGCTGCGCAAGCCGATCGAGATCGTGCCGCTGAAGACCAAGTACCCGCAGGGCGCCGAGAAGATGCTGATCAAGGCGATCTTCAACCGCGAGGTCCCGGCGGGCAAGCTGCCCCTCGACGTGGGGATGATCGTCAACAACGTCGGCACCATGGTCGCGTTGGCCGACTACTTCGACCACGGCAAGCCGCTGATCGAGCGGGTGTTGACCGTCAGCGGCCAGGGCGTCGATCGCCCGGGCAACCTGATGGTGCCCCTCGGCACCTCGGTGCGCGACGTGCTGCTCGCCTGCGGCCTCAACGACCGCACGCGGCAGGTGGTGATGGGCGGGCCGATGATGGGCCAGCCGCTGGCGAGCCTCGACGTGCCGGTGGTCAAGGGGACCTCCGGGTTGCTCGCCTTCACCGACCGTGAGATCGACTCGAAGGTCGAGTACACCTGCGTTCGCTGCGGGCGTTGCCTCGAGGCCTGCGCCAACTACCTCAACCCGTCGCGGCTCGCCCGGCTCGCGCGCGCCGCGCGCTACGAGGCTATCGAGGACGCCTACGTGATGGACTGCATGGAGTGCGGTGCCTGCACCTTTGCCTGTCCGTCCGGGGTCCCGATCGTGCAGTTGATCCGCGTCGCCAAGGCGGCGATCCGCGACAAAAAGACGAGGGCAGCGTAGATGGAGCGCAAGGATCCAAAACTGCTGCTGCAGGCCGCGCCGTTCCTCAAGCGCAGCGTGAGCACGCCCGGGTTGATGCTCGACGTGATCATCGGCATGCTGCCAGCGCTGTTCGCCGCCCTGTGGTTCTTCCGCCTCAGCGCCCTGCTCGTGCTGCTGGCGAGCGTAGCCGGTGCCGTGCTGACCGAGGCGGTCTTCACCCCGGCGAGCAAGCGCCGCAAGGCGCTCGGCGACGGCAGCGCCGTGCTGACCGGCCTGCTCCTCGGCCTGGTGCTGCCGCCGGCGACCCCGCTGTGGATCGCCGCCGTCGGCGGGGCGGTATCGATCGGCCTCGGCAAGCAGATCTGGGGCGGCCTGGGGCACAACATGTTCAACCCGGCGCTGGTCGGGCGGGCCTTTCTCCAGGCCTCCTTCCCGGCGGCGATGACCACCTGGACCGACCCGACCAAGCACGTCCTGTCTTCGAGCAACCTCGCGCTGCCCTTTCTGCAGCCCGGCGCTGCCCCGGTCGACGCGATAGGCGGCGCCACACCGCTGGCGGTGATGAAGTTCGAAAAGAAGCTCGTCGCCACGCTCAAGCTGGCTCTCGGCACGGTCGGTGGCTGCCTCGGCGAGACCAGCGGGCTGGCGATCATCCTCGGTGGTATCTGGATGACCATCCGGCGCACCTTCGACTGGCGCATCCCGGTGAGCATCCTGCTGTCGACGGGGCTCTTTTCCGGGGCGCTCTATCTCGTCGCGCAGCGAGGGTGGATCGACGCCGTCGTCACGCCCCAGTTCATGATCTTCGCCGGCGGGCTGCTCTTCGGCGCGATCTACATGGCGACCGATCCGGTGACCTCGCCGCTGGCGCCCAGGGGCACCTGGATCTTCGGCATCGGCATCGGCCTGCTGGTGGTGGCGATCCGATTGTACGGCAACAACCCAGAGGGTGTGATGTACGCCATCTTGCTGATGAACGCGGCCACCCCGCTGATCGAGCGGCACGTGCAGCCGCGACCCTTTGGTCGGGAGCGGGCGAGCCATGAGTGACAGCGCAACGCTGCCGGCAGCGCAGCAGCCGCCGGCCAAGGCCGAGCCGAGCACCTTCCGCCTGGTCGCCACCCTGACCGTCGCCGGGCTGTGCAGCGGGCTGGCCCTGGTGGGCACCGTGCAGGCCACCGCGCCGGCGATCAAGCGCAACCAGCTCGCCGCGCTGCAGAAGGCAGCGCTGAAGGTGGTGCCCGAGGCGGCGAAGATGAAGAAGCTCGCCTTCGAAGGCGGCAAGCTCCAGGAATCCACCAGCGACTCCCCCGAGCTGCTCGGCACCTACGACAAGAGCGGCAAGTTCGTCGGCTACGCCATCGTCGCCGTCGGCTCGGGCTACGCCGGCGACATCCGCTTGCTCTACGGCTACAGCCCGGCGAAGAAGAAGATCGTCGGCTTCAACGTGCTCGAGAGCAAGGAGACCCCCGGCATCGGCGACAAGATCTTCAAGGACCAGTCCTTCGTCGACTGCTTCTCGGCCCTCGAGCCTAGCCCCGAGATCGTGGCGGTGAAGAAGGGCAGCCGCAGCAAGCCGAACGAGATCGACGCCATCAGCGGCGCGACGATCTCGACCAACGCCGTGGTCAAGGGGATCAACGACGCCAACAAGAAGTGGCTCGGCAAGCTGCCTGCCGAGGGACTGGCAGGGGGTGGCCAATGAGCAAGCAGGACCCCCGCAAGGCCTCCGACGAGTTCGTCAAGGGGCTGTGGAAGGAAAACCCGGTCTTCATCCAGGTCCTCGGCATGTGCCCGATGCTCGCGGTGACCAACAGCGCGATCAACGGCCTGGGCATGGGCGCGGCGACCTTCTTCGTGCTGATGGGCTCGAGCTTGCTGGTCTCGCTGCTGCGCAAGTTCATCCCGACCCAGGTGCGCATCACGACGTATATCATCATCATCGCCACCTTCGTGACGATGGTCGACTACATCCTCAAGGCCGTGGCCTACGATCTGCACAAGGACCTCGGCGCGTTCATCGAGCTGATCGTCGTCAACTGCCTGATCCTCGGCCGCCAGGAGGCGTTTTCGTCCAAGTCGCCGGTGCGGCTGGCGCTGGCCGATGCCCTCGGCATGGCCGTCGGCTTCACCATCGCCCTGGTGATGCTCGGCGGGCTGCGCGAGATCCTCGGCAATGGCTCGCTGTTCGGCGTCGACCTCTTCGGGCCGAGCTTCGAGCCCTGGGTGGTGATGATCCTGCCGCCGGGCGGCTTCATCATGCTCGGGCTGATCCTGATGTTCTTCAACTGGACCAAGGCGCGCAAGGTCCAGTGGGCCACGGTCTCGCTGGTGCTCGGGGCGGTGATGGTGATCGGTATCCTCCTCGGCGTGACGGCCACGCTGATGGGCCAGGGGAGCTGGTCGCTGTGGATCGTCCGCGGCGGCACCATCGGCTGCATCGTCGGCCTGATCATCGGCCTGGCGGTCCACTTCGCCCGCGCGCGCAAGGCTGAACGCCTCGCCGCGGCGAGCCTGGGGGAGGTGGCCTGATGGACATTCAGAAGCTCACGGCCATCTTCTTCGGCGCGATGCTGGTCAACAACTTCGTCCTGGTCTACTTCCTCGGGCTCTGCCCCTTCTTCGGCGTCTCCGGCAAGATCGCCACCGCGGCGCGCCTCGGGCTGGCGACGATCTTCGTGATGGTGATCACGATCATCTGCGCCTGGGTGCTGCAGAACTACGTCCTGGTCTACGCGCCATACCTGAAGCTGATCTCGTTCATCGTGGTGATCGCCTCGACGGTGCAGTTCGTCGAGATGTCGATCAAGAAGCTCAGCCCGGCGCTGTTTCAGGCCCTGGGGATCTTCCTGCCGCTGATCACCACCAACTGCGCGATCCTGGGCCTGGCGCTCTTCGCCCAGAGCAAGGGCTACAACCTGCTCGAGGGGCTGGTCTACGCCCTCGGCGCCGGCGGCGGTTTCACCCTCGCGCTGGTGCTGCTTGCCGGTCTGCGCGAGGAGACCGAGCTGTCCGATGTGCCAGCGATCGTCAAGGGCACGGCGATGAACCTGATCATCGCCGGCCTGCTCTCGCTGGCCTTCATGGGCTTCGCTGGCCTCTTCTCCGGCAGCGCCTAGGGTTTCGGCGGCCCCGAGCGCCGATGGCTGCGTTGCTCCTCCTCGAAATACCGCCGAGTATGCCTTCGTCGTCGCGCCTGTGCCCTCGGCGCTCGTTGCTCGCCGAAACCAGAGCTTCGGCCCCGAGCGCCGCTGGCGATGCCGGTCAGGGGTAGATCACGCGGATCGCGTGGTTGCTCTGGTCGGCGATGTAGAGCACTCCGCCAGGCGTGGCCGTGATGCCCCGAGGGTAGAAGAACAGCGACATGGCGACGGGGCCGTTGGCGAAGCCGAAGCCAGCCCCGTTGATCGTGCTCACCGTCCCCGACGGGTCGATCAACCGGATCGCGTGGTTGGCCTGGTCGACGACGTAGATCCGCTCGCCGCCGGCGTCGCTGACGACGACCACCCCCGAGGGGTTCCAGAAGGTGGCGCTGGCCGCCGGTCCCTCGTCCTGGCCCTTGTCGCCGGTCCCGGCAATGGTAGTGACCTGGCCGCCCTCGATCAGCCGTAGGCGCTGGTTGCCGGTGTCGGCGACGTAGACCCTCGTGCCGTCGACCCACACGCCGCTCGGGCTGCTGAAGCGGGCCGCCGCGGCCGCGCCATCGGCGAAGCCCTCGGTGGTGCCGGCGAGGGTCGAGACCGTGCCTCCGGCGATGACGCGGATCCGGTGGTTGCCGGCGTCGGCGACGTAGAGCTTGCCGTCGGCGGCGAGGGCAAGCCCCAGGGGGCTGGCGAACCGGGAGTCGGCCGCCGGTCCATCGACCAGGCCGTCGACGTTGGTGCCGGCGAAGGTGGTGACCTGGCCGGCCTCGATCTTGCGGATGCAGGAGTTGGCCGAGTCTGTGACGTAGACGACGCCGGTCGGGTCGACGGCGACGCTGTCCGGTAGGTTGAGCTCGGCGCTGGCTGCCGGGCCGTCGAGGAACCCCTGGGTGCCGGACCCGGCGATGGTCGAGACCTGGCCAGCCTCAATGGTGCGGACGCGGTGGTTGTTGAAGTCGGCGACGTAGATCTTCGTACCGAGCACGGCGACGCCGCGGGGCGCGTCGAACGCCGCTTGGGCCGCCGGCCCGTTAGCAAACGCCGCGACCCCCGTGCCGGCCACGGTATGCACGCCGGTGGGGGTGCTGTCGGGGCTCAGGGTGTCGGGGGCGAGCGCGTCGTCGGTGGTGTCTGGCGCCGGGGCGTCCGGGGTGACGGCGTCGGGCGTGATCGAATCGACCCCGGCGTCCGGCGCGGCGTCGGGTGGGCCGGCGTCGCTCGCGGGCAGGACGGTGAAGGCGGCGGCGGCGGTGGCGCGGCGACCGACCGGGTCGGCGACCGACAGGTCGTAGGTCCCTGGCGGCAGATCGCCCGGTACGGTGGCGGTGAGCTCGCTGGCGGAGACGTAGGTCACATTCGACAGCAGTCGATCACCGAGCCTGGCGCTGAACTGCGCCGAGACGCGCGAGCGGGTCTGGTCGTCGAAGTTGCCCTGGACCGCGGGCTGGAAGCCTTCGCCGATGATCTTCACCGTGGCCTCCACGCCCGCGACCGCCGAGGCCGGCACGACGCCGTCGATCCGCGCGGTGAGCCCGGTCCCCTTGCAGCCGCCGAGCCCGACGGCCAGGCCGGCGGCGAGCCAGGCCACGGCTCTACGACTGGCGCTAGGCATCGGTCGCTCCTGCGACCGGGTCGGCGCGGGGCAGGATGGTGCGGATCCGGTTGCGCCCATCGACCTCGTCGACCTCCAGCCGGCCGCCCTGCTCCTCGAGCATCGCCGCCGAGACGGCCAGCATCAACGAGCCTTCGGCATTGCAGGCCGAGGCGTAGGGGTCGACCAGCTGCCGGCGTTGCTCCTCGCTCCACGATGGACCCTGGAAGATGAGGTCGATGGCGACCTTGCCCTCGTCGGCCTCGCCAAGCGACAGCATCGCCGGCTTGCCTGGCGCGGCGTGCTCGGAGAGGAACAGCAGCAGGTCGAGCAGCAAGCTGCGCAGCTCCTGGGGGCGTGCGAGGACCGACCCGCCCGCCTCGAGCGCGGCGGCGACGGCGATGCGCTTCTGTCGCAACAGCGCACCCGAGGAGACGAGGACCTCGGAGATGATCATCTCGAGGTCCACCGGCTCGGGCGGCTGGGTCGCCGCCGGCTTCGTCGGATCGTCGGAGCCCTCGCCGACCCGCGAGAGGTTCTGCAGGACGTTGGCCGCTCGGTTCGCCTCGCGCGCGATGCGCTGGTAGTTGTCGCGGATCTTGTCGCTGCCGCTGGTGTCGAGCCGCTCGCACTCGCTGGCGAGGGTCACGCAGGCGTCGAGCGGCTTGTTCATCTCCTTGGCGACGGCGGCGATGATCCGACCCGCGGTGGTGACCCGCTCGGCGCGCAGCACCTGCCGCTGCATCAGGGCCACCTGCTGCTCGCGCTGATGTAGGGACGCGCTCATCTCGTTGAGGCTGCGGCCCAGCGAGCCCACGGTACCACCGGAGCGGGTCTGCACCGCCACGCCGAACTCGCCGCGGGCGATCGCCTCGGCCTGCCTGACCATCTCGCGCACGGGCCGGATCACGGTGCCCGCCAGCAGCAACGCGAGCAGCGCTGCCACGCCGACCACCGCCACCGAGGCGATGATCGCGCTGTGAACCAGCGGCGCCGCCGCGGCGAAGACCCGCGCCTTGTCGACGCTCTGTAGCACCGCCAGGCCGTCGCCGATGCGGGCGTAGGCGACCAGGATCGGTCGGCCGTCCACCGTCACCTCCCGCGATCCGAGCCGCGCCTTGCCCTCGCCGAAGAGCCCGAGGGCCTCGACCAGGTCGGCGCGGGACGCTTGGCGGCGAAGCTGCTGGGAGTCGGCGTGGAGCAGGAGCCTTCCCTCGCGGTTGACGACGAACAGGGTGGTGGCCCCGTCGTACCCGCGCAGATCGAAGACCGTCGCCGGGCGCACGTCGAAAGTCACGGAGGCTCCCTTGGCTACTGCGTGCACGCGAAGCCGGAGCTCCTTGGAATTACTGACGTTTTTTGCGTCGAAGGGCCCATGCTTCGGGGGCTTGGCCAGCGCCCGGATCCTCAGCAGGTCGCCGGAGGCCTGGTTGGGGCTGTCGCCGGTCCCGGCGCCGTCCACGGCGCCCGGCACCTGGGCGGCCAGCTGCATGTTGGCCCGCAGGGCAAGGCTCTCGAGCTGGGTCGAGACGTTGCGCGCCACCAGCTCGACGGTCTGGGACGAGAGATCGTGGACGTAGAGCTCCTTGTCGGCGCGGAACTGGCGGATCGCCAGAAAGGTAATCGACGCCGCAACGATCACCGGCAACAAGACCAGGGCAGCGAGTAGCCGGACTCTCAGAGACCCCCACACGTCTCTAGTGTTCGTTGATCGCTCCGCCGTTGGCAAGCTTTGGGCCATCGAATTACCGCCGCAATTGCTACCGGCGCTCCGTTCTGAGAAGATCGCGGGATGAACCTGCAGTGGGTCATGCGCTTGGGGGCGGCGGCGTTCGTTGCTCTGGGGGGTGGTGGAGCGTGCTCGGGGGGCTGCGCTGACGACCAGCCGCCGCCCACCAAGATGGCCAGCGTGGTGGCGCGACTGAGCGTCGCCAGCGGGGAAGTGTCCCACCGCGGAGCTCAGACCCTCCGCTGGAGGGCGGCCGCCAAGGGCATCGATCTTCGGCACCGCGACGCGATCAAGACCGGCTCCGGCTCGGGGGCGGTGGTCGCCTTCCTGCAAGGGGGCAAGCTCGATATCGGCGAACAGGCGCTGGTCGTGATCGAGGCGCCCGCCACCGAAACAGCGCCGCCGGGGAGCCACGCTGCGGGCGCTGCTCAGCGTCCGGTAGTCAACGTCCAGCGCGGCGTGGTCCGCGGCCGGGTGGAGCCTGGCGCCTCGCTCACCGTGCGCACCGCCGACGGCCGCCAGGCCCGGATCGTCGCCGGGGGCACCGAGGCCGCGACCTTCCGCGTCTCGGTCAAGCAGGGGGGCAGGCTCGAGGTGGCGGTGCTCAAGGGCGGTGCCCGGGTGGACGTGGGCGGCAAGAGCGCGCGGCTGAAGGGCGGCGAGCTGGTCGACGTCGTGGGCAAGCGAGTCAGCCAGCCGACGCGACTGCTTCCCTACCCGGAGCTGGTGGCGCCCGCGGTGGATGCGCGGCTGCACGCTGGCGCCCGGCTCCAGCTCGCCTGGAAGCCGGTGCCAGGCGCGGCGCTCTACCGGGTTCAGGTCAGCCGGTCGCTCGGCTTCGAGCAGCGCGACGTCGACAGCAAGCTGACCGTGGCCGAGTTCGTGTTGCCCGAGCTGCGCCCCCAGAAGATGTACGTCTGGCGCGTCAGCTCGATCGACGCCTCGGGCCACGAGGGGGAGTTCGGCTTCGCCCGTCGATTCCACGTGCTGTCGACGAGCGAGGAGCAGGCGGGGCTGCTGTCGCCGCCGAACAACGCCGGCATTCAGTACGTCAAGCAGATCAAGCCGATCACCTTCCGCTGGAAGGGCGCGGCCGAGCGATTCGAGCTGGTGGTCTCGCGCGGCCGGCGGCTCGCGCGGGCGGTGGTTCGCCGGCGGACGCGCGCGCACTCTCTGACCATCTCCGACCTCAAGCGCGGGGTCTACTACTGGGGCGTCTATTCGCTTGGCGCGGAGGGCCAGCGCCGGGCGCTGGTTGGCAAGCCCCACCGGCTGGTGATCGCCAGGCGGTTGCCGCCGGGCGTGCAGGTGCCAAAATCGATCGACTGGAAGTAGGTCCGAGCAGATGACCTGGCGTCACCGCGACCGACGTTTCATCCCCTGGGGCCAGCTGGTGCGCTGGCAGGCGCTGCTGGTGATCTCCCTCGCCGGATGCAGGGGCGGTGGAGCGTCCAAGCCGCCGGAGCAGCCGTCCAAGCCCGTGCACGACGCTGGCGCTCCAGCTCCGATGTCCGGCAAGGTGACCATCATCTGCGAGCCGTCTGGCGCGCAGGTGGTCGTCGATGGCGTGCGGCGCGGCACCGTGGCAGAGCTCAACCAGCAGGGGGGGCTGTTGCTCCCCTTTGGCCTGCATCGGTTCGAGATCCGGATGGAGGGTCACCGGGCGTTTCGCCTCGAGCTGAACCTCGGCCAGCGGCCCGAGGTGCTCCGGGTCAAGCTTCAGCCGCGCGAGTGAGGAGCGGAGGGATGGATCTCGTCCGTGGTCTGGCCGTGCTGATGGCAGTCCCCGCGGTTGCCGCTGCGTCGCCGCGGATCAGCAGCGAGCCGGCGGTGCTGATCGCGGGGGAGCTCACCCGGGCCAAGCTGCGGATCGAGGGCGTCGGCCTCGCCGGTACGCCCCGGGCGGCGATCAACGTTGGAGAGGTCGCCAGCGTCGCGCGCGCCGGTGACGCCGTGGAGGTTGAATACCTGCTACCCCCCGGGCGCCACCCGCGCCGGGTCTGCCTGATCCTCTGGAGCGAGTCCGGTGGCGAGGTTCAGGTCCTGCGGCTGCCGCTGCTCGGTCGGACCAAGATCCCCGTGCGAACCCGGCGCAACTCCTCGGTCGAGATCCGCGTCGGCGAGCGCTCCTTCGGGCCGGTTTCGACCGGGCGCCGGGGGCGCGCGCGGGTCCCGGTGCTGGTGTCTCCGGGGGTCAGGCAGGCCGAGGTCGAAGTCACCGACAGCGCGGGGCTCAGGACGTCGAAGACCGTGCGTATCCGTCAGCTGCCCTATCGTCAGCTGGCGGTGGCGATGATCCCTGCCCGGGTGACGACCAAGCGGCTGCGAGTGCGGATCGTCGCCGCGGCTGCCGATGGGGCCGAGAGCGTACTGGTCGAGGCGGGCGGTGGCG
>JAUVBO010000019.1 GCA_030591195.1 Pseudomonadota bacterium | reverse complement strand
TCGTCCATCAGGAACTCGAGGGTCCCGACGTTCTGGTAGCCGACCGCCTTGACCACCTTGACCGCCGTCTCGCCGAGGCGCTGGCGCTGCTGCTCGTCGAGCACCGTCGATGGCGCCTCCTCGATCAGCTTCTGGTGCCGGCGCTGGATCGAGCACTCTCGCTCACCGAGGTGGGCGGCGTTGCCGTGGGAGTCGGCGACCACTTGGATCTCGATGTGCCGGGGTCGCTCGACGAAGCGCTCGAAGTAGACGTCCGGGTTGCCGAAGCCGGCCTTGGCCTCGGTGCGGGCGGTGACCCAGGCCGCGTGGAGCTCGTCGAGCCCACGAACGATCTTCATCCCCCGCCCGCCGCCGCCAGCTGATGCCTTGATGATCAGCGGGAAGCCGATCCGATCCGCCTGCCGGCGCATCTCGTCTTCGCTGTCGACCACCTCCGAGCCGGGCAACAGCGGCACGCCATACGCAGACATCGTCCGGCGGGCCGTGACCTTGTCTCCCATCAACCGCATCACCGCCGCCGACGGCCCGATGAAGCACAGGCCACAGCGCTCGCAGAGCTCGGCGAACTGATGGTTCTCGGCGAGGAAGCCATAGCCCGGATGCACCGCGTCAGCGCCGGAGATCTCAGCGGCGGCGATCAGCGCGGGAATGTTGAGGTACGACTCGATCGACGGCGGCGGGCCGATGCAGATCGCCTCGTCGGCGAAGCGAACGTGCAGGGCCTCGGCGTCGGCCTGGGAGTAGACGGCCACGGTCTGGAGGCCGAGCTCGCGACAGGCACGGATGATCCGCACCGCGATCTCGCCCCGGTTGGCGATCAGGACCTTCTCGAGCACGACTAGGCCGGCTCGACCTTGAACAGCGCCTGGTCGAACTCCACCGACTCGCCGTTCTTGACCAGGATTTCGACGATCTTGCAGTCGACCTCCGCCTCGATCTCGTTCATCAGTTTCATCGCCTCGACGATGCAGAGGGTCGTCCCCTTGCTCACCACCTGGCCGATGTCGACGAACGGCGGCGACTCCGGGCTCGGCGCCCGGTAGAACGTGCCGACGAAGGGCGAGCTGACCGCCACGCTGCCGTCGTCGGGCTCGTCCGCCGTCTCAGCCGGCCCCGGCTGAGACGCTGGCATTGGCGGCTGGAGCACCGCCGGGCCACCGGACACGGCGCGGGTGAGACGGATCCGCTCCCCCTCGCGCTCGACCTCGAGCTCGGCGAGGTCGTACTGCCGCAGCACCCGCGCCAAGGCGCGAACCTCGGCCAGCATCTTGCCCTTGCCATTCTTCTGGCCGTCCTTTTGGTTGGCCGGCTCCTTGGCTGCCATCGCTCTTCCTCGTGATCGCGCCCCACCAGATGGCTGGGGGCGCGGGCGGGCGGGTGCCCGCCGCTGGTATGGCCAGCGAGCGCAGATGTCGTCGCTGTCTCGCGCGTCGCTGTCGTCGCTGGTTCGTTACTTCAATTCGGCGCGGAGCTCGCTCAACGCCATCCGCATCAGGAAACGGCCCTTGCCGACGTTGCCACCGGGCCGTAACGCTAGGCCGGCGAAATAATCGTCCGACAGCACGCGGACGATGAAGGTCAGCTTCTCGCTGCGGATCGCCACCTCGTTGAGGTTGCCGACCTCGAGAATCTCGGCCGCCTTGCGCACCTGGGTCAGGACGAAGGAAAACTCCATGCTTAGGGTCTGGACATCGAACTCGTCATCGTGGCTGATCTGGTCGACAGCGATGCCGTCGAAGCCCATCAGCACCGCGGCCACGGCCCCGTCGCAGTTGGTGACTACTTTCTCGAGAGTTTCTCGAAACATGCTCAAACCCGACCCCTTTCTACATTAGGGCGCAGGTGCGGGTCCACTACTTCTTGCGCCCGCGAGATTGGGATAGTCGCTCGAAGAAACCCGGGCGCTGGACCTGCTCCTCATCGCCCAGCGCTTCGGCGAGCTCGCGTATCAACTCCTTGGCCCGATGGCTCGGATTCCGCGGCACGTCGACCCGGAGGCGAATCGCCTGGTCGCCGCGGCCCCGACCGTCGAGCCGGGGCGCGCCGGCGCCGCGCAGCACGATCACCTCGCCCGGCTGGGTGCCGGCGTTGACCTCGATCTCCCTCTCGCCCTCGAGCACCGGCACGCTGACCGTGCCGCCGAGCGCGGCCAAGGTGTAGCTGATCGGCACCTCGACGAAGAGATCCGGGCCGTCGCGCTTCAGCTGGGCGTGGGGCTTCACGCGAAGGTTGACGTAGAGGTTGCCCGGCAGGCCTCCTTCCGGCGACACCTCGCCCTGACCAGTCAGGCGCAGGGTCTGTCCATCGTCGACGCCGGCTGGCACGGTGACCTGGAGCGCCTCCTCGCTGATCTCCATCCCGCGGCCGCCACAGGGCTTGCAGGGATCAGTGATGCGCTGCCCCGCCCCGCCGCAGGCCGGGCAGGTGGTGCTGATCATGAAGAAGCCCTGGCTGTGGAGCACCTGCCCCTTGCCGTTGCAGGTCTCGCAACCCACCGGCCGGCTCCCGGCCGCTGCACCCGAGCCGTTGCAGGTGCCACAGGGACGACGGCGCTTGACGGTGATCTCCTGCCGGCATCCGTCCACCGCCTCGTCGAAGGTCAGCTCCAGGTCGTGTTCGAGATCGGCACCGCGAGCGCGGCGCCCCCCACCAAACCCACCAAAGCCGAAAACGTCGCCGAAGACGTCACCAAAAGACGAGAAGATGTCCTGGACGCTCGAAAAACCGCCGAAGCCGCGGCCACTGAGGCCCTCGTGACCATAACGGTCGTAGATGTTTCGCTTCTCGTGGTCGCTCAGCACCTGATAAGCGTTGGCGATCTCCTTGAAGCGCTCCTCCGCTTCAACGTCGTCGGGGTTACGGTCAGGGTGATACTTGAGGGCGAGTTGGCGGTAAGCCTTCTTGAGCTCACCATCGGCAATATCGCGTGAAACCCCAAGGATTTCGTAATAGTCAGCCGCCATGCGGCCGTTAACGTAAGCACCTCCTCAACAGCTGTCAAGCTGTCACCGCGTCCCTGCCGGGCCAGTGCTTGAAGGGGCCTAAGGCTGACACCTTGACAGGTCGGCTGAACTGCAACTAAAAGGCGGTAACCCGTCGGAGGGACACGTGTCGAAACAGGAACTGATGTACGACAAGCGTATCGTCGATCGACTGATCAAGAGTGGGGTGCTGTCGCAGGCCGAGTACGACGAGTACCTGGCCAAGCTGCCCGACGTGGCGGACAAGAGTGAGCCGCTGGTCCCCGAGGAGCTCGAGGGCGAGGGCGAGGCCGCGGCGGCGCGGGCCGAGCAGACCGAGACGCCCTCGGCCTGACCGAAGGCCGAGAGTCGGCGGCGGTCGAAAGCTTCGGTCGAAAGCTTCGGTCACCACCGGCGGTGCCATCCAGCGTGACTTGGCCGCCGGTTTGGGCGAGCGCAGGGCCAATGGGTGATCGGGGGCGTGATGTCTGAACAAGACGACCAAAGGCTAGAGGCCGACGACCAGCAGCCGTTCAAGGTCAAGGACCGGCGGCGGTTCGACGCCGAGGGCGACGAGCGGGAGGACGCCGAGGACGCCGGAGGTGTCCCCTTCTCCGACGAGCCGGCGCCGTCCAGCGCTGGCCCGCTTCCGACGATCGACTTCATCACCTTCATCCTCTCGTTGAGCACCTCGGTGATGGTTCACCTCGGCGAGGCCCCGCACCCCGACGGCACCAAGCGCGCCGAGCTCGAGCTGGCCCGTCAGACGGTCGACATCATCGGCATGCTCAAGGACAAGACCGCGGGGAACCTGACCGCCGACGAGGACAAGCTGGTCAGCGAGCTGCTCTACGACCTCCGCATGCGCTACGTCCAAGCGCGCGGGTGATCCCAGTGACGCGCGCGCTTGTCTTCGGCCTGGTCACTGCTCTGCTCACGACCTTGCTGACGAGCGGCGGGTGTCGACGCCGCCCCAAGGCGCCGCCTGCACCTGACGCAGGCAACAAGTCGCGCGCCGCGCCGGTGCGGATCATCTACCCCGCCGCGCCGGGGAGCTTCGTCAAGGTGGTGGCCAAGGCTGCCCGCTCGCTGGTTCACGTCTACACCACGCTGCCGGTCCGCGACGGTCCGGCCGACTGGTTCCCGCGCAGCACCCTGCCGCCGTCGCCGGGCACCGAGGAGTGGACCGCCCGGATCCAGCGCGCCCTTGGCAGCGGGTTCATCGTCGACACCGCCGGCCACATCCTGACCAACGCTCACGTCGTCGGCGAGAAGCGGCCGGTGTGGGTCCGCCTGGCCGACGGGACCAAGCTCGAGGCGCGAACCGTCGGTCGCGATGACCGCACCGACCTCGCCGTGCTGCGCGTCACGCCGCCGCCGAACACCAAGCTCGTCCCGTTGCGGCTCGGCCACTCCAAGCAGCTCAAGGTCGGCGAGTGGGTCATCGCCCTCGGCAACCCGTTCGGGCTCGGCCACCGGCTCAGCGCCGGCGTCATCAGCGCCCTGCCCCAACACGAGACGCAGCAGGGGGTATGGGGCTACCTGCAGACCGACGCGACGATCGACCCGGGCAACTCCGGTGGGCCGCTGCTCAACACCATCGGCGAGGTGGTCGGGCTGAACATCGCGCTCCGGGAGGACAGCCGCACCGGCGGCGGCTTCGCCCTGCCTGCGGATACGATCCGCCGCCTGCTGACGCCCCTCAAGCGCGACGGCAAGCTGGTGCGCAGCTGGCTCGGCATGTACATCGACCGCGTGCCGCCCGCGATGGCCAAGCGGCTCAAGCTCGCTCGCCCCGGCGGTGCCCTGATCACCCGCGTGTTCCCGGCCGGCCCGGCCGACCGGTCCGGGCTGCGCCAGGGCGACGTGGTGCTCTCGTTCGACGGCCACGACGTCGTCCAGGCGACCCAGCTGCCCTGGCTCGCGGCGGCGGCCGGGGTCGGGCGGGAGGTGTCGGTGACGGTCTGGCGCGACGGCAAGCGGCTGACCTTCTCGCCCAAGACCCAGCGGATGCCCCAGTAATCGTGATCGCCGGCCGCGGTGGCCGAGGGGGGTCAGCACCGCGCCCATGCGCAAGCTAGCCGCGCACCTCTGGCGTCAACACGCCTCGCCGGGCCGCCTCGGCCTCGCCGTCGGGCTCGGTGTCCTCGTCGGCTGCTCGCCGCTCTACGGCTTGCACTCGCTGATCGGTGTCGGTCTGGCGGCCCTGCTGCGGCTCAACCAGGTTGCGCTGTTCGTCGGGACCCAGGTGTCGATCGCGCCGCTGGCCCCCTTCGTCGCCTTTGCCGCGATCCAGCTCGGTGCCCTGGTGCTCACCGGCCAGCCGCCAGCGCTGAGCGCCACCAGCCTCTCGGCCACGGACCTACCCCGACTGCTCGGGACCTTCGGCCTCTACTGGGCAGTGGGTGGCCTGCTGATCGGCCTGGCGCTCGGTTCGCTGATCGGCCTGGTGGTCGCCCTCGCCGCCCGGCGGCGCGCGGGTTGACCCACGTTGCGAAACGCGCCCGGATCGAATAAGCAGAGCCCCATGGACCTCGACGCTCAGCTCAACCCCCCGCAACGCGACGCGGTGCTGCACGGCCGCGGCCCGCTGCTGGTGCTCGCCGGCGCGGGCAGTGGCAAGACCCGCGTGATCACCTGCCGCATCGCCCACCTGATCGCCTCGGGCGTCTCGCCCCGCGCGATCCTCGCGGTGACCTTCACCAACAAGGCCGCGGCGGAGATGCGCGAGCGAGCGCAGCGGATGATCGGCGCCGATGCCAAGGGGCTGTGGATCGGCACCTTCCACTCGATCTGCGCCCGCTTGCTGCGGATGTACGGCGAGCCGGTGGGCATCGGCCGCAACTACGTGATCTATGACACCACCGACCAGCGATCGCTGATGCGGGGGGTGCTCGCGGCCAACGGCGTGCCCGAGCGGCTGTTCACCCCGTCAGCGATGCTGACCGAGATCGACCGGGCGAAGAACGCCGGCATCGGCCCGGCGGCCTACAAGGGCGGCGACTTCTTCACCGACATGGTGGCCAAGGTCTACGGCTCCTACGACGAGCACCTGCGGCGGGCCAACGCGGTCGACTTCAGCGACCTGCTGCTCAAGGCGGTCCAGCTGCTGGAGCAGGAGCGCGAGCTGGCCGACCAGCTGGCCGAGCGCTTCGAGCACCTGCTAGTCGACGAGTTCCAGGACACCAACGCGGTGCAGTACCGGCTGGTGCAACTGCTGAGCGAGCGGCACGACAACCTCTGCGTCGTCGGCGACGACGACCAGTCGATCTACAGCTGGCGAGGCGCCGATATCAGCAACATCCTCGGCTTCGAGGACGATCACCCCGACGCCAAGGTGGTCAAGCTCGAGCAGAACTATCGCTCGACCCAGGTGATCCTCGACGCCGCAGCGGCGGTGATCGAGGGCAACGTCGGCCGCAAGAAGAAGCGCCTCTGGACCGACCAGCGGGGCGGGGCGCTGATCGGCGCCTGCGTCGCGGCCGACGATCGCGACGAGGCACGCTTCGTCGTCAACACCCTGCTGCGGCTGCGCCGCGAGGAGGGCCGTGCTCTCGGCGACTTCGCCCTCTTCTACCGGACCCACGCCCAGTCGCGGGTGATCGAGGAGGCGCTGCTCGCGCGCTCGGTCCCGTACACGATGGTCGGCGGCACTCGCTTCTACGACCGCGCCGAGGTCAAGGACCTGCTGGCCTACCTCAAGCTGCTCGCCAACCCCGCCGACGACGTGTCGCTGCAGCGCGTGATCAACGTGCCGCCGCGCGTCATCGGCGCGACGACACTGAAGAAGCTCCGGGAGCGGGCGAGCACCGCGCGCCAGCCGCTGCTCGAGGTGGTCGAGGAGGCGGCCCTGGCCGGCAAGACCATCGTCGGCACCGGCCCCCGACGCAAGCTCGCCGGCTTCTGCGAGCTGTTCGACGAGCTCCAGCAAGCGGCCGGGAGCGACTCGCCCGGCGACCTCGCCGAGCGGGTGCTCGAGCGCAGCGGCTACCTCGAGCGCCTCGCCGTCTCCGACTCCCCCGACGCCCAGGCGCGGACCGAGAACCTGATGGAGCTGGTGTCGAGCATCCGCCACTACGAGCAGAGCACCGGCGAGGACGAGGACGAGGACGAGGACGAGCCATCGCTGCTCGGCTACCTCGAGCAGGTGACCCTCGCCTCCCAGGTCGACGCCTACGTCGAGGAGGAGGGCCAGGTGACGCTGATGACGGTCCACAGCGCCAAGGGGCTCGAGTTCCCGGTGGTCTTCATCGTCGGGCTCGAGCAGGGGATCTTCCCCCACGTCCGCTCGCTCGACGATCACGATCAGATGGAGGAGGAGCGGCGGCTGGCCTACGTCGCGATCACCCGCGCTCGCCGCCGGCTGTTCCTCTGTCGCGCTGCGCGCCGGTTCCTCTTCGGCCGCGAGCAGGTCAACCCCCCCTCGGTGTTCCTCCAGGCGGTTCCTGCCGAGCTGTTCGATCCGAGCCACCGCAGGTCGGTCACCGTCCGGCCCCAGGTCTCACGGCCACCGCGGCCGCCGACCCGGCCCCAGCGCCGGCCCGACGAGGTCTGGGTCGACCGCAGCTTCGATCAAGGTGGCGGTGATGACGGGTTCGCCGACGACGCCAACGGCTTCCGCGTCGGGATGCAGGTGCGGCACCAGAGCTTCGGCGCCGGCGAGGTCCGCGGCATCACCGGCTCGGGCGAGAAGATGAACCTGACGATCTACTTCGGCACCGTCGGGGCCAAGACGATCAACTGCAAGTTCGTCGAGCCCGTGTGACAGGGACCGTCAGGGCTCTCGCGACCGCTGGCCCGGTAGGAAGCAGCAACCGGGGCACGGCTCGTTCGGACGAACGAAGAGAGACCCGGGACCGTACGGGGCAGATGAGCCGCCACCTCGGCAGTCCGGTCCGCACACGGGACCGTACGGGGCAGATGAGCCGCCACCTCGGCAGTCCGGTCCGCGACAGGCGCGGGCACGACGCCGCGGGATCGAAGGACGCCGGCCGTGGACCACGAGCGTCCAGCTGCCGGTCGGCCCCAGAGGCTGCACCCCGCCGGCGTCCGGAGGCGGGCCGGTCGCGTCCGAACCGGCGGGCGACGCGCTGTCCTGTTCGGGGCCGTCCGCAGGCAAGCTCGCGTCAGCCGTGCCGTCGTCGCGTAGTCATCCGCGCGATCCGGTGATCCGACGACTCCGCTCTGGGGGAATCATCGCTGACCTTCCTGAGGGCGACTGGACCGTCGACGTCGCGGACGCGTTTGTCCCGCCGCAGGTCACGCCGCAGCGCCAGCGCGCCGGGATCGATGCCGCTACTACTGCTCGGACACCCAGCGGCCGCCCTCCCACTTCATCGCCCCAGCCGGCTTCCAGACGCCCTGGTCGTCCATCCGCCGCATCAGCGCCTCGTGGTCGGTCAGCTCACCGCCGCAGTGGTCGCACTTGTCGTAGCGCTCGTCATCGTCGAGCAGGATGCCCTTCTTCTTCTTGTCGCACGGCCCGCAGTGGGCTGAGTGGCTGATCATCTCGTTCGACTTGAGCGCCATCCGGATCCTCCGATGCGATTGAGCGGGAATGATTCTACCACCGCGAGCCGCCAGCTTGGGCGCTGGTTTGGCTCGGGCCGACGTCGAGCGCCCGGCGCGTCACCACGCGGCGAGCGAACGGGTGACACGACACAAGATGACAGCGGCGCGACGCCGGACAGCAACGCTACCCGGTGTGACGTAGTGGACACGCTCATCGCCGGTCAGCGGCTGGGCAGGTGTCTCACGTCATCTTGGCAGAGAGGGTAGGGTGATCGTGCTGGACCTAGGGCTCACCATCTGCGCCTGATTGAGATCGCTAAGCACCACAATGTGAGCCTACTGCAGCCCCTCGACGACTCGAGGGCGAGCGGGAGCCTCACATCTGTCCCGTTGAGTGACCTGCTTCATGGTAGTAAGGGCCGCACCCTCGCCTGAAGGCGAGGGCTTTGATCGGCGACTAAAGTCGCCTGAAGACCGAGCAGCATGATGCAGACGTCAATTGCTGATTTTGAAGTCGTCCTCGGGCTCGACACCTTGATGTTCGATGTACTCGGCGACCATCTCGTCGGTGACGTTGCCCGCGGACACCACGAAGTACCCCCGCGACCACAGGTGTCGACCCCAGAACTCTTTGCGCAGCTGCCTGAAGTCCCGCAGCAGGTGATGCGACGTCTTCCCCTTGATCGCCTGCATCACCTTGCTCGGCGCAAGGCCTGGCGGAACGCTCAGAAGCAAATGAACGTGGTCCGGACTCACATGCCCCTTGCTGATCTCGATGTCGTTGCTGCGGCAGATCTCCCTGATGAGAATCCTGACCCGCTTGGCGACGTCTCCGCGCAGGACCGGCTTCCGGTACTTGGTCGTGAAAACGAAATGGTATTGCAGCAAATAGACTGTGTGCGAGGACTTCCGGTAGGCGGTCATGCGGGCATCGTACCGCAAGCCTCCTGAAGGCTTCGCCTAAAGGCGAGGGCTTCCAACCCTCCCCGAGGATGGACAGTGAGGTATGATCCAAAGTTGTGGGCGCAAGCCAAGGCGACCCAGCCGCCGCTGTCTTGCATCCAGCTCACGGCCGAGAAGCTCAAGCGCCGGCGACGCGCCTTGGCCGACGGCTTCTCGCTGCACGCCGACCTCGCTGTCGAAGCCAATGCGCGCAACAAACCTTGAACGACTGCCCCCTTGCTGGCAGCGCTATCTTCCGGTCTTGCCCGAGAAGGCGTAGGTGATCGCCTTCTGACCCTTCTTCACCCATCGCATGGTGCCCTTGAACGTGGAGCCCGAGAGGGTGCCCTTCCAGTGGGAATCCCCCTCCTTGGCGCTCTTGGCGTGGGCGGTGAAGGTCCAGCTCGAGCCGGCCTTGCGGGCCTTGTAGGTCGCCGACCCGAAGCCCCACTGGGTGCAGCCCTGGGAGACGAACTGGCCCTTGGAGAAGATCAGCTTGTCCGGGTCTTGCTTCTTGCCGACCTCGCCGAGCTGCACCTTGAAGGTCTTGCCCTGGAACGGGTTGGCCCACGCGGCAGCGCTGAAGGCCAGGGTCGCGGCGATGACGAGCAACGACAGACGTTTGATCTTCTCCCCCTTCGCTAGACCACGCGGTAGACCAGCCACCGATGACTGCCGTTGACCACGAACGGCTCGAGCTCTTTGCTCCAGGTCTCGTGTGCCTTGATCGTGCCGAGCTTCTCCCACGAGGCGCTGAGCTCCGCCAGGTTCTCGACTTGCACCTCGGAGATGACGGTTGATTCGGCCGCTCCGACCGAGCCGGTCAGCAGCCGCACCTTGTCGGCTGTCCAGCCGATCTGTGTGCCGATCTCTTCCTGCCATTTTTTGAGCGAGGCGATGACGGCTTGTTTGTGGCCAAAACGCGCATCGATCTGCCAGCATGCGATCATCATCACGGGTCTCCTGGTGAAGTTTCTTCCGGGTAGAGGTCGCAATACGAGCGCAGGGGTGGCGAGGTTACCTGTGGGTTCCGAAAACGCGTAGCGCTCCCCGGAGTGGTGATCGCCGCCGGGACCGATGGTCCTGGCATTGCGTGGTACAGAGTGCTGGCCTCGTAGACCTCAACGACCCCGCGCGACCGCCACCAAGAAACGACAGCGATCGGGCAAGAAACGACTGCCACGACGCGAGACGCCGGGGATCCGGAGCGCCGTCAACCCGCCGCAACCCAAGAGCTTGAGGCGAAACGCCAAACGCCAGACATCTCGGGCACAGCTCTTGCAACGTCTCCTGCGTCATGGCTCTGGACATGCGGATACACGCGCTGTGGGCGCTGGTTCTGATCGGATGCGCGGTACCGGAGCCCGACGCCGGACCCCTGCTGGCCGGCAAGGGAGACGGTGAGGACCCGCTGGTGAAAAAGTACGGCGTCCGACCGCGGCTCCAGTACCCGGGGCTCTTCGATGGCCACGGCCAGGCCGAGCGCGTCTTGCTGCGCGCGGCGCCACAGGTCACGGCTTTCGTCAACGGGCTGCTGGCCAAGGCGGGCGTGCCGCCGCTGGACGAAGCGGCGGTGGTGACGAACTTTCTCGCCGAAGGCGGTGTCCTCGCGCTGCTCGAGAACAGGTGCGAGAATCTAGACGGTTTCGCCGATGCCGGAGTCGACACCCTGACGTCGAACTACGCCGTGCTTCGTCCGTGGCTCCACGCCTCGCTGCACGAACTGGTCCGCTCGAACAGCATCGGATACTACAACGAGCGGGGGGAGCCGGTCGAAACGGTGGAGCAGATGTCGCTGAGCCAGGCGCTGTACGCCAACGCCGGCATGCTCGCATGGAGCAGGAGCGTCGCCGCCTCGGCGGTGGACTCCTTCGACCAGCTCGACCGCTACCAGCAATTCTCCTGGACGACGATCTTCTTCAACGCCGGCAGCGGCACCGCGAGACGGCTGCTGGCAGACTTCGGCTCGGAGTACGTCGACCGACGCTGGACCAAGGATGATGACTTCCAGCGCTACCACCGACACGCACGGTACAACGCGCTCAGGCGAACCGCGACCTACGAGGCATGGGGATCCGCCTATCCGGCAGGGGGCGCGGTCGCCGACGACGAAGTCTGCGCTGATCAGCTCGACAACGACGGTGACGGCCAGCTCGACTGCGCCGACGACGACTGCGCGGGCCTGGCGGCTTGTGCACCAGCTAGCGAGATCGGAGCGACGTGCGACAGCTTCCAGAGCTGCGCCCCGCATCATTACTGCCTGCGGCTGGCGCTCGACGACAGCGCTGACTGGGATCGTGGGTTCTGCAGCCGCGCTTGCTTGGCCCTCAACGAGCCGTGCGCCGGGGCGCCGCCCGGCACCGCCGCCTACTGCATCCTCGACCGGCCCGAGGGGAGGCTGGGCTGCGGCTTCGTCTGCGCTGCAGACGGCTCGCTCGGCTGCCCGTCCGGCATGAGCTGCAGCGACCACGAGGCATCGCCCGGGTTCCGGCTGTGCCTGCCGTGAGGCCAGCGGCGCGACCCCGGACAGGTTCCGCGGGGCACTGAAGACGTGGCCGGAAATGTTCGGCCCCTGCGCGACGGTTAGCGTGGCGCACAGCCCCGAGTTCCGAAATGTTCGGCCCCTGCGCGACGGTTAGCGTGGCGCACAGCCCCGAGTTCCGAAATGT
>JAUVBO010000930.1 GCA_030591195.1 Pseudomonadota bacterium | reverse complement strand
TCGCTCGTGCCGCCGTAGAGCGGCAGCGCCACCGCCTCCCGCCGGCAGCGCTCGACCGCGTAGTCCCGCGAGACGCCGTAGCCACCGAAGACGTTGATCGCTCGCAGGGTCAGCTCCTGCAACGCCTCGGAGCAGTAGTACTTGGTGGTCGACATCTCGCGCACGTGCCACACGCCTTGCTGCTCGAGCCGCGCGACGTGACAGAGCAGGTTCTCCATGGCGCTGATCGTCAGCGCCATGTCGACCAGTCGCTGCTGGATCGCGTCGTGCTCGACGATCAACGCGCCGCCCTGCTCCCGCTCGAGGGCGAAGTCGCAGGCGGCGTCGAAGGCGCGCTTGGCGATGCCGAGGGCCTGGGCGCCGATGTTGACCCGCGTCATGCCGACGCCAGCGAACATCACCTGCCCGCCCCGCCCGAGCTCGCCGAGCAGGCGGTCGGCCGGCACGAAGAGCTCCGCGTAGCCGAGCGCCGCGGTGGGCGAGCCGGCGAGGGCCGTCTTGTCCTCGAGCCCCAGCACCTCGACGCCGTCGCCCTCGCGCTCGACGATGAAGGTCGACACCCCGTGGATCCCCTCCTCGGGCGGACCGGTGCGCGCGGTGGTCACCAGCAGGTCGGCGTCGCCGCCGTTGGTGATGAACAGCTTGCTCCCGTCGAGGCGGTAGCCCGGCTCGCCGGCCGGCCCGGTGGCCTCCACGGCCCGGGTGCGGATGCTGCCAGCGTCCGAGCCCGCCTGGGGCTCGGTGAAGGCCACAGTCGCGACCTGGTCTCCGGCCGCGAGCGCCGGGAGGTAGCGCCGCCGCTGAGTCTCGGTCCCGTAGCGCTCGATGATGTACATCGCGTTGCCGTGGACGAGGAAGACCAGGGCCAGCGAGGTGTCGTAGTAGGAGACCAGCTGCACCGCGAGGTAGTAGATCCCTACCGGCAGGCCAAAGCCACCGTAGGCCTCGGCAGCGAAGATCCGGAACAGGCCGAGCTCCGCGAGCGCCCGGCGGGCCGCCTCGAGGTCGGGGTGTCGGACGACGGCGAGCGCGTCACCGCGCTGGATCAGAGTCGAGCCCTCGCGGTCGATCCGCCGCGAGACATCCGCGGGCAACACCCGATCGAGGGCTCGCGCCACCGAGCGCAGCAGCTCGGCCGCCACGTCCTGGTGCTCGTCGAACCAGAGGCCGTAGCAACGGACGGTGCGCTCGATGTCGAAGATGTGTCGCAAGGGCTTAGGATTTCGGGGCGGGCGCTGCGCGTCAGGACCACTACTTCTTCTTCGCCGGCGGCCGCTTCTTGTGCTTGGGCTTGTCCTTGTCTTCGTCCTTGGGTGGCTTGACGCCGGCGTCCGGCTTCCTCGGTGGCGCCACCTTCGGCGGGCGGGCCCGAACCTCGATCGGCGGCGGGGCCTCGGTGCCCAGCTGGGCGTGAGCGCTCGCGCTCGATCCGACCGCGCCGCCGAGGCCGACGACCGTGCCGAGCGCCAGCGCCGCGGCCGCCGCGACGCCGGACCGCCGGCCGGCCCGCGATGGCCGCTGGCCCTCCGACGGGTCGGGCTCTGCCGCCTCGAGCTCCGCCGGGTCGAGCCACCGGGGCGCCGTCACCGCCGGCGCCTCGCCGTGGAGATGAAGCCGCATGGTGCGCGTGGCCGAGGAGGGGGTGCCCAGGGTCAGCTGGTCCTGGTCGACCAGCACCACCGGCTTGCCCACCGGCACCTCGAGGGTCCGCCCGGCGCGAGCCACCCGAGCGGCGATCGAGCGAGCCTGACGGTAGAGGATCAGCCGCTGATCCGCCGAGACACAGATCTCCACCAGGTCGTCGCCCTGCCCCCGCTGCCAGGTCCCCTGTCCGCCGGGGTCGAACGCCAGGCCCGGCCGGTCGCCGCCGAGCGCGACGCACTGGAGATAACGCGGCTGGTCCGGACCGGCGTCCAGGTCCTCGAGACAGATCGCGATCGGTACGCTCGTCTGGTGGCTCATCGCTCCCTCGGTGGTCGCTGCTGGCCTTGATAGTCGCACAGCACCGGGGCCGCTGAACAGGCGCCCGGGCACGCTAGTACCTCGGCACAGTGGTCTTGATCAGTGTATTTGCTCCTCGGCAAGTTCTTCCGCTGCGCTACGGGAAGCGTGGCGCCCAGCCCGGAGTTTAGAAATGTTCGGCCTCTGCGCGACGGTTTGCGTGGCGCTCAGCCCGGAGTTTCGAAATGTCCGGCCTCTGCGCGACGGTTTGCGTGGCGCTCAGCCCGGAGTTCCAAAATGTCCGGCCTCTGCGCGACGGTTTGCGTGGCGCCTCAATGATTTGGCGACGGTTCCAACTCATCAGAACCAAGTTGCCAGGGTACTAGCTGTCGAGCAGGTGGCGCGAGGGCCGGGTGGGGACGAGGGCCGCTGGTGCCTCGATACCCCGGGCGTGGGCCTCGGCGAGCAGGTGGTGGGCCGGCCAGTCCACGGCGGTGACCCGGTCCTCGGCGAGCAGCTCGCTGATCACCCGAACCCGCCAGGGGCCGCAGACCGGCTGGTCGGCGTCGCCGGTGTAGAGCAGGTTGTCCGAGCGGCACCCGCCGCCGCAGAGGGTGGACAGCGGGCAGTCGGCGCAGAGGGGCAAGCTCGCCGCCGGGTGGGGGTTGGCGCGCGCCCGCTCGACGGCCTCGGCGAAGCTGCCCTCACCGAGGGAGCCGACCCGCTCCTCCATCTTGAAGCAGGAGAACAGCTCGCCGTCGCTGCGCAGGTGGAGGTGGTGGCCGAGGGCGCACTCGCAGCCCTCGCGCCGATAGGTCAGCGGTCGCCGCTC
>JAUVBO010000151.1 GCA_030591195.1 Pseudomonadota bacterium | reverse complement strand
CGTCGGCGGCTACTACACGCTGATCGATCGAATCTACGTCTATGGCGCGGTGGGCCCGAGCATCTTCTTCTTCGCGCGTTCGTACTTCGACTTGGGAGGCCCGAGCATCAACGCCGGGCTGCCCGACTTCAAGGCGGACTCGGGAGTGGGCTTCACCGGCATGGCCGGCGCTGACTTCATGGTCGGCAAGACCCTGGGACTCGGCGTCGAGCTGCGCTACCGCTACCTCAAGGCAAAGAACATGGTCGAGCTCAAGCATGGGCTCGCAATACCCGGTGGCGAGTACGACCTCGACTTCTCGGGCATCAGCCTCGGCTTCTACCTCCGCCTCTTCGCGATGTAGCCCCGCCCTCTACCTTCGCCCTCGTCCGGCTCCGAGGTTTCCTCCCCCCAAAACTGTAGTAGTATCTGGGCGTTCTAGCCTCGACTCACAAACCGGCCCTGGCAAGGAGCGTTGGCGATGGCTGATCCGCGACCCGAAGGACTCTCGCTCGACACCCACAGCGTCTCGCCCAGCCTGTTCATCGGCCTCGGCGGATCCGGCTCGCTGATCGTCGACCGCATCGCCGACAAGCTCTCGCGCCGGGACAACTACGCCAAGTACCGCAACCTGGTGCACTTCTTCGCGATCGACACCAACGTCGCCGACCTCGAGCGGGTGACCCGCGTGCCCCAGGGCAACCGGCTGCTGATCTCGGACTTCGACAAGCGCGCCTACGTCGAGCAGAAGCGCGGCCAGGCCCACCTGGCGCCGGACGAGCACTTCACCCAGTGGCTGCCCGACGACTACAGCTTCCGCTCGACTCGCGGCAGCGGCGCCGGACAGATCCGCATCGAGTCGCGCCTGTCGCTCGCCTACCAGCTCGAGCGCGACCGCGGCGAGATGATCAAGAAGCTCAACGCTGCGATCTACGACGCCAAGGACCACGACAACCCGTTCCGTCGCAACAGCCCCCAGCTGCTGAACGCCTTCATCTACGGCTCGGTGGCCGGCGGCACCGGCTCGGGCGGCTTCCTGGTGCTGGCCTACCTGCTGCAGGAGCTGATCGACATGGCGGGCTGGATCCCGCGGGTCTACGGCACCCTGCTGCTGCCGTCGCTGTTCCACCGGGTGGTCAAGGGCGCCCTGCGGCCGGACATCGACGCCAACGGCTACGCCGCGCTCAAGGAGCTCGAGCACCTGATGAAGCTCGGCTACGAGGAGGGCGGCCTCGCCGCGCAGGGCGAGCCCTTCCACTACAGCCCCGAGCGACGCCACGATCCGGTGGTGCGCCAGATGCCGTTCGGCTTCGTCTACCTGGTCGACCTGCCAGCGGCGATGAGCATCGCCCACTACCGCGACGCCATCGCCGACTCGGCCTACCTGCAGCTCTTCTCGCCGATCATCGGCACCCAGCAGGGCGAGTACGACAACTACGAAAAGCACCAGAAGACCCTGGCCCACGGCTACGCGGTGCACTACGGCAGCTACGGCTGCGCGGTGCTGGTGCTGCCGGACGATGACCTGCTCGAGTACTGCGCCCTGCGCTACGCGAAGAAGGCGCTGGAGAGCTACCTGACGTTCCACCTGCCCGAGCGGGCCGGTGAGGTCGCCCGCCAGTTCGCGGTCAACTACGACGATCCGAAGTTCCGCGCGATGAGCGAGGAGCGGCGCAACCAGGTGATCGACGACAAGTTCCGCGAGTTCATCCGCTACCTCGGCCGCCTCGAGCAGGACTCGGATAACCCCGACGGACCGTTCTCGACGATCGTCCGCCGCTGCGAGCGGCGCGACAAGAAGACCAACGCGCTGGCACCCGAGTTCGACGCCGCGATCGAGGCGATCATCCGCGAGGCGCGCGACTCGGTCGAGCTGCACACGATCACCCCGGTGGACATCACCGCGAAGAACATCAAGGTCGACGCCGAGGTCGACGACCTGCGCCGCGAGCTCGCGGCCTCCCGATCAGCCGTGGGCAGCCTGCGCGACGCCCACGTCAGCAACGTCGAGAGCGGCAACTTCCTCCGCAGCTTCTTCGAGCAACACAAGGTCGACCCCTTTTGCCAGCGCTACTTCCTCATCGGGCTCGTCGACCACCTGCAGACCCGCCTCGGCGCCACCGACGAGCGCCGGCGCGAGCTGTCGCGGTACGAGCTCGACAGCGACCACGTACGCCGCGAGCTGCAGCAGAAGAAGGAGCTGCTGAACAAGACCGCCGAGTACACCTTCTTCGAGCGGCTCAAGCGACGCAACGAGGACTTCGAAGAGGCTCGCGCCGACTTCGTCCGCTTCTTCAACGAGGAGCTGACCCACGTCAACCGGCTGCTGCTCGAGACCGACTTCTGCCGGGACCTCTTCGCCGCCCTGCTCGCCAACGCCGCCGAGCTGCTCGAGGTCTACCGGGCGGTGACCAGCCGCGCCGCCGAGATGATCGCCGACCTCGGCCGCGAGTGCGACCGGCTGCTGCACACCGGCGAGGTCTCGAGCGGGCGGGCCGAGGCCCAGGAGTACGTGCTCGACGTCGAGGCGCTGCAGGACTTCAGCGGCCGACGCCACTGGGACCGCTACTTCGAGCAGCGGGTCGGCAGCGGCGAGGCCGAGCTGGCGATGTTCGACCGCGACGCGATCTTCACGGTGATGAACCAGTCCTTCGCGCCGCGCTTCGACGAGCGCGGCCAGCGGATGGTGCCCACGGTGGAGCAGGTGGCCGACGTCCTCAAGGCTGCCTTCTTCGAGATGGGCAAGGATCGGCTCGGACCCTCGATCAAGGGCACCCGCGCCGGTGGCAGCGACCGCACGGTCAAGGGGCTGCTGCTCGACGACGCGCTACGCCTCGAGGCGCGCTACTACCTCTCGGGCGAGCTGAGCCGCGACGGCGCCGCCGGCGTCGACGTGACCAACGAGATGGTCGAGGACTACATCGAGCGCAAGCTGCGCTTCTGCTCCGACAAGGCGGCGGTGATGGCGACCATCGACAGCACCCTGACCTCCGACGAGGCGGTGGTGGCGGCCAACGACATCTACCTCGTCGGGATGCACGACCACTTCACCGGCTCGAGCGCCAGCAGCCTCGAGCCGCTGCTGCACCGGGCCGCGCCCGGCTCGACCCTGCTCGACGGCTGGGACGACGAGAAGCGGATCGTCTTCTACCGCGCGGTCCTCGGCGTCCCGCTCTACTTCTACAAGCGGGTCAACGGCGAGATGCGCGGCGCCTATCAGCGGATGCTCGAGCGCAAGGGGCGCTCCTACCCGCTGCACGTCGACGCTCGCTGGGAGGACCGGCTGCCCGACCTCGACCCGTTCGATCGCAAGACCCAGGCCGCGGCGGCCGAGCGCGACGAGGCGCTGGTGCAATACTGCGCCGCCGAGCGGGCGGGCGTGATCCGCCGCGACGGCGAACGGCTGGTCTGGACCTTCGCCGACCACGGCGGCGATCTCGGCACCGGCTACCGCGAGGCCTTCGAGGCCTTCCTCGGGCTCGACCCGCGAACCAAGGTGCGCCTGATCGAGGCGGCGAGGGAGACCGACGACGGCGCGGTGGCCGCTCAGGTGGCCCGGCTCGACGACTACGCCTGGAACCTCGAGCAGCAGCAGCGACGGGGCGACGAGGCTGAGATCGCCTTCGTCGGCCAGCTCCAGGCGTCCCTGCGGCGACAGCTCGAGGGCGCCGAGTAGCCCCCGGATCGACGATGGCGCGCAGAACGACGCACCCGACCGTGGTGCTGCACGCCGGTGAGCTGGCGCGCGGCGCCGCCACGAGGCTGACGACTTCCGCGAGCCCGGCAGTGGACGAGAGCCTCGCGGTCTTCGACCTCGACGGCAGCGATCCCGAGGGGGGCGGGGAACGGCTGCAGGCGCGGCTCGACCGGCTGCTGAGCCTGCCGGCGCTGATCGCCGCGTCACGGGCCGGCAGGCCGGCGCCCGCCAGCCCGAGGCTGCACGCCTTCGTCGTCGCCGATCTCGCCGAGGCGGGCACGGCGGGCGCCGTGCGCAGCGGCCTCGGCGCGCTCCTGGAGCTGGTCCGCGGTCGCTACGCGCCGATCTTCCGCAGCTACCTCGACGACGCCCAGGCGGCCTTTTCCTGCAACCCGGTGCTCGTCCTGCCAGGCCCCAGCGAGCCCTGGCCCGAGGGGGCACGGGAGCTGCTCGAGCACCTCGAGGCGCTCCACCGCGAGCCGGCCGCGCCGCCGCCGGTGAGCAACGTCTTCGTCGTCGGGTGCACCTCGGGGCGCTACCTGCTCGATCGCAACGAGCTCGGCGGGATGATCGCCACCTTCCTCGACTTGCTGATCTTCGGTGGGCTCGACCGCGCCCCCGGGCTCGAGCGACTGCTGGCCCGCGGCCGGGACCCCTACGCGACCTTCGTCAGCGCGACCCTCGAGGTCGACGAGGCGGCAGTGCGCCGCTACTGCGCCCTCGAGACCGCCGCCGAGCTGCTGGGCTGGGTCGGGCGGACCAGCGCCCGGCGAACCGAGGTGGCCGACCGCGCCCCCGAGGTGGCCGAGCTGTTCGACGTCGGCCGCTACCGTGCGCTGGTGCCGCTCGAGCAGGGCCAGCGCGCCCTCGACCAGGTGATCGACAGCCAGTGCCCGGATTTTGCCAGCGCCTTCCGTGACGTCGGCCTGTTCGAGGACGCGAGGCCGATCCTCGGCCACTACGACCCCGCCTGGCATCGCACCCAGCGGCGGCGGATCGAGGCTGCCGAGCGGGAGCTATCGCTCTTTCGCATCGAGGAGGTGATCGACGAGGTGGAGGTCAACGGCGTCGCCCTCGCCGAGGAGGAGCGAGCCCGCATCGACCGCTTCATCGACGGGCGCCTCGCCGACCCGGCCGAGGGCAACCTCGCCGACGCGGCCCTCACCCTCGGCCACTTGCGCAAGCGCCTCGCCGCCGAGCGAGCGGCCCTGGCCGACGCGGCCACCGCGCCGCTCGCCCGGTCGCCGAGCCTCGATCGCTTCGACCGCGCCTACCGCGACGGGCTCTGCCACGCCGCGGCGGCCAAGCCACGGCGCTCACGGCTGGTGCTCTGGGGGCTGCTCGCCTGGTGCGTCGGCACCGTCGCCAGCGCGCTGCTGCTGAGGCACCTGGTGCCGCTGCTCGGCCTGGCGCCCGACAGCGGCCTGCGCGCGGTGCTGACCCCTCCCTGGGCGTGGGGCACCGCCGCGGCGGCCACCGCGGTGCTGCTCGCGACGACGCTGCTGCTGCGGCTCTACCAGACCACCGCCGAGATCCGCCGCTGGGTCGGCCACCGCGGCCGCCACGGCGAGCTGCGGGTGATCCTCGAGGACCTCTCGCGCGGCCCGGCGAGCTCGCTGGCGGCGTTCTACGGCTCGCGCTTTCGCCGAGCCTGCGACATCTGGGTCTACCGCACGCTGCTGTCGGTGCTCAAGCACATCGACGACCGACTGGCGCGCCTGACCGAGATGCTGCGTGTGCTCGACGAGCAACAGCGCGAGGCGCGGCGCCTCCAGCGGCAGCTTGGCGCCTCGCTCGCGCCGGGTGACGAGCGCAGCTCGGGACCACTGCTCCGCCGCCCGATGGTCGGCCCCGAGCTGCTCTCCGGCGTCGCCCAGACGCGCCGCGAGCCACGCGAGCTCGAGGCGGTGGCCGCCGCTTTTTGCCGCGAGGTCCACCCCTTCGACCGCTGGACCGAGGCGATGCCGCTGGCCGACCTCGAGGCGCTGGTCAGGGCCTGCGAGCGGTTCTACGGCGACGTCGCCGAGACCAGCGCGCTGCTGCAGCCCGACCTGGCCCCGGACGCTCGCCAGCGGCTCGGCCGCTTCATCGTCGAGCTCGGCGGGCGCCTCGACTTCCACCTCGACTTCGCCGGCCAGCTCTTCCAGGACGGCGACGACATCGACCGCAGCCTGGCCGAGGTGGTGGTGGTCGGCGACGAGGCGGCCGAGCTGGTGGCCGAGCACCTCGCCCGCGCTGGCGCCGAGCAGTGGCAGCTGCTGGACAGCGGCGAGCGACCGGCCAACCGGGTCTGCCTGCTGAAGCTGGTCACCGGCATCGCGCCCGAGGCGATCCGCTGGCACCGGCGGGACGAGGCGAGCGGGGGGACGGAGGTCGGGTCGTGACCGAGCTGCGTTCGCAGATCGCCACCGGGGTGGTGTTCGCCGTCTTCGTCGTGCTGCTGGTGGTGCAGGTGCTGCTGCTGCGGCGGCGCAACCGCGCGATCGCCGTCGGGCCGGTCTTCGCCCTCGCGGCCTTCTGCTTGCTCGGGCTCTACGCCCTGGGCGTGGTGGTCGACGCCGCGGCGGCCGGTCTATCCGAGGTGCCGCGGCCGGTTCACGACTCCTTCATCGAGCGCCTGCTGCTCGGCCGCCTCGGCGGCCTGGCCGCGATCCTGCCGCTGCGCAGCCGGCCGCTGGTCGCCGCTCCAGCGCAGGTGGCCGCGGCCTTCGGCCTCTACCTGGCGCTGATCCCGCTCTGCTGGTGGCTCGGTGGCTGCTCGGCCCTCGGCGGCGACGGGCGGCGCTACAGCTTCGGGCGCGACCGGTTCTGGCAGCGGCTCTACGACCTCTGCGGATACGGCACGATCGCCCCGCCGCCGGCGCCCGGGATGAGCTGGCCGCGAACCCTCGAGCCACGATTTGCCGCCTGGCTCCGTCCCCTGTGTGGGCTCGGGGCGCTGCTGCTGGTGGGCGCGTTCTTCGAGATGTTCCACCGTGACCCGCTCGAGCCGCCCCACCTGCCGCCCTTCCTCTGGGCGAGCTG
>JAUVBO010000714.1 GCA_030591195.1 Pseudomonadota bacterium | reverse complement strand
CAGCGGGGCCACGGCCATCGCCGAGAGGGCCGCCGCCCGAACCGACCAGCTCCGGTCCTTGTCGACCACCGCGCGCTGGCGAACGCCGGCGTCGGTCTCGGCGATCTTGGCGTAGACCGACACGGCGCGCTGACGGATGATCCGGTCCTTGTGCTGGAGCAGCGAGGCCACGGCGGGGGCGAGCTGCGAGACCACCGACCTCACGGCCTGCTGCATCTCCGCGCGCTTGTCGCTGGCGAGCAGCCGCCGCCCGGCGGTGAGCGGCCCAAGGGTTGGCTGCTCGGGGGAGCGGTCGAGGTCACGCAGCACGCGGAGGATCACGTCGCGGTGGCGGCCGAGCGCGGCTCGCAGGCCGTTGACGATCGGGGCCCGCTGGCTCTTGATCAGCGCGGGCATCCTCGCCGCCAGCTTGCGACCGGAGAGGTCCTCTACCCCGACGGTCAGCCGGCGCAGGAACTGCGGCGCGTTGATGCTCCCGTCCTTGATCACCACGTCGGCGGTGCGCGCGACCTGGGTTGGTGTTCCCTGCGAGATCCGCACCAACGCCCAGACCACCGCCTTGCGCACATCGGGGCGCTTGTTCCACAGCGATCGGATCAGCGGGGCCACGGCCCGAACGTCAGCGAGGGCGCCGAGCGACCAGGCCGCGCAGCGCTGCAGCTCGTCGTCGCCCGAGCGCAGCACGCGTAGCAGGCTGTCAGTGGCGCGTCGGTCACCGAGGGCGCCGAGGCCCCAGGCGCAGGCGGCGCGTACCGACTCGGTCCGCTCCGTGTCGCGCATCACCTCCTCGAGCACCGGCCTGACATCGTGGTTGCGCTGTACACCGAGCCCGGCGCAAGCCATCGCCTGCACGGTGGTGCGCCGGTCGCCGAGGGCGCCAAAGAGCGCCCGGTGGGACTTGCGGTGGCGCGCGCGGCTCAGCGCCCAGGCGGCGGCCTCGCGCAGGGCGCCCTCGGGGTTGCGCAACAGCCGAACCAGCCCGGGCACGGCGCGCTCGTCGGCAAGCCGCCCCACCGCCACCGTCGCCTCGACGCGTTGGTTGACCTGGGTCTCGACCTTGCGGTAGCGCGAGCGATAACGGCGTCGGTAGGAGCGAGCTGACCGCTTGCCGTGGATCGTCACCGTTTGTTCCTCGGGCTCGCGCTCGGCGAGCCGGAGCAACGGCAGCACCGCGTTCGGGGTGCCGAGGTAGCCGAGCAGCCGGATCAGCTGCTGCCGGGCGGTCGACGCGCGCTCCGAGCTCGCCAGCTCTTCGAGCAGCGGCGCCATGCCGCGGACGCCGATCCGATGCAGGGCGGCGCGGGCGGCGTGGCGGGTCGCCTGGTCGCCGTGCCTCGCCTGGTGCATCAGCGGGGGCACCCGTCGACGATAGATGTCGACCAGGATTCGGCGGTAGACCTCGGCGTTCAGCTGGGCGGTGACCGTCAGCGGTTGGAGCTCCTTCTCCAGCGCCTCCATCCGCCCGAGGTAGGCGCTGAGATCGACGCCGAGCCGAAACGCCTTGCGGATCACATCCGCGGCCCGCGCGGTACGCATCACCCGGCGGTAGAGCCGCTCGGCCTCGTCGTAGTCGCCACGTCTTGTCTGAAGCCGGGCGAGGGCGAAGTGGACCGGGAAGAGATTCGGGCTCAGCTTGAGGGCCTTGCGGTAGGCGGCGACCGCTCCGGCGAAGTCCTCCTTGCGCTCGTAGAGCTGGCCGAGACGCTGATAGGCCCGAGCGTCCTGGCCGCTGAGCGCCACCGCCTTGTGCGCGTAGAGCAGCGCCTCCTTGTCGTTGTAGAGCTGAAGCTGGAGGTTGGCGATTCGCTGGTAGTAGTCACGGGCGCCGGCCGGCTGTAGCTTGGCCAGCTTCTTCAGCAGCTTGACCGCCGCCGCGAGCTTGCGCTGCCCCCGGTAGATCGACTCGAGGGCGGTGAGCGCCTCGATGTTGGTCGGCTGCTTGTCGAGCAGCCGCGCGTAGACCCGTGCCGCCCGCTTCAGGTCCCGCTGCTTGAGGTAGGCCTCGGCGAGGAAGAAGCCGGCGTCGGCGTCCCCGCGGTCGAACTGGGCCCGATAGCTGCGGATCCGGTGCCTTAGCTGGTAGGAGCGGTGGAGGATGCCGATGATGTGGGTCCGCGCCTCGCGGCGGGTCTGGCCACGGTTGCCCTTCTTCGCCAGCGCGAGCACCTGATGCCAGGCCTTGAGGGCCTCGCTGGTCCGCCGCTTCTGCTCGAGCAGCAGGGCGAGGCTCCGCCGGTAGGGCAGGGTCTTCGGGCTGAGCTTGATCGCCTTGCGGTAGAGGCCGATCGCCCGCTTGGTCAGGTCGTGCTGGCCATAGATCGCGGCGAGCTTGGCGTAGGCCCGGTGGCGCTGGGGGATCGCGTGCAGCAGCCGCTTCCAGGTCTCGAGCGCCTTGCGCTGCTGACCGCGGAGGAAGTACTGCTCGCCGAGGTTGACCAGGTGAGACTCGTCGCGGGGCTCGATGCGGACCAGGACCTGAGCCTCGCGCAGGGCGCGGCGCTGGTCGCCCCAGCGGGCGTAGAGATCGGCGATCGCGGCGTGGGCCGACGCATCGCGGGGGAAGCGGCGGCCACACTTCTCGAGCACCTTGGTCGCCGCGGCCTGGTTGCCAGCGCGGTAGAGCCGCTTGGCCAGCTCGAGCTGGTAGCGGGGCTCGCCCGGCGCGATCTGGGCCAGCTTGCGGTACTCGGCGATGACCTGCTTGTCCTCGCCCGAGCGTTCGAGCAGCGCGATCAGGCGCAGGCGGGTGTCGACGGCATGCCGCGACTTGCGCAGCGCCTTCCGGTAGGCCTCGAGCGCCCGGGCCTCGTCGCCGGTCTCGTCGTAGAGCCGGCCAAGGACCTGATACTCGAAGTGCCCCTTTCGTCTCCAGCTCTGCTTGTAGTGGGCGATCAGCGCCTTGAGATCCTCCTTCTCGCGATAGATCGAGATCACCCGCTCGGTCAGCTCACGCCGGATCCAGTGGCCGCGAGCCGCGAGCGACATCGCCTTGCGGTAGGTCGCCACTGCTTCCTTGGTCATGCCGAGCTTGTGCTGCTGCTCGCCGATCTGCTTGAGGATGTCGGCGCGCGTGCCGCTGTCGCGCGAGCGGGTGAGGATCCGCCGGTACTCGCCGATCGCTTCCTTGTGGTTGCCGCTCTTGGCCAGCGCCTGAGCCAGCTCGATCCGCAAGAAGACGTTGCGCGGCTCGATCTTGACCAGCTGCTCGAAGTAGTCCCGCGCCGCCTTGAGGTCCCGGTCGGCCAGCGCCATGTTCGCCAGTGCTCGCAGGTATCGCTTCTTCTCGCGCTTCGATCGGGAGAGGGTCAGGGCGCGCTTGTACGAGTCCACCGCCTGGCGGTGCTTGCCCTGCTTGCGGTAGAGGGCCGCCAGCGAGGCGGGGACCGAGGCGCTCTTGGGGCGGAGCTTGCGGGCGCGCTCGTAGGCT
>JAUVBO010000625.1 GCA_030591195.1 Pseudomonadota bacterium | reverse complement strand
TCGCCCAGATCTGAAAGCCACCCTCGCTGGCCTCGCTCACCCGATCAAAGCTGGCCTGGTCGCCCGACTTGTAGGCTTCTTTGAGCAGCGCGCGCGAGACCTGCCTCAGGGCGTGGTAGTTGACGAACGAGGTCGACAGCTTTGGCGGGTCGGTGATGTGCTTGGCTGTCTTGCTGCGCAGCACCCGCCCGCTGGCGAAGATCCAGCAGCGACCGCTGTACTGCTGGTCGCGGACCTGGCTCGCCTTGCCCGATCCGGGCACCTGGACCTTGTAGCGGGTGTTGTGCCGGTTGACGAAGCAGCGGCGCAGGGATACCGCCTTGAGGCCGTACTTCTGCACCGCGGCGCGCTTGGTCCGCGTGGGCAGGTTGGACTTGGCCCGGTCACCGAGCTTCAGGACCCACGACAGATCGTCGCGGTTGCTGCTCCTGGCGGCGGCTGGTCCCCCAAAAAGCAGCGCAACGGCGAGAAAGCACGATGCGAGCAGCGACGTTATTGTGGTGAGCTTGATCCGGTGCACGTGCCCTCCCACAGGTATGGACTGCACCAGCTGTGCCAGCTATCAGGGGCTGATTTTATTGGGATCGTGCGCGATCAGGGCGACCGCTGGCTGCCGGACTTACCGCCCGGGTGTGTGAAACATGACGAGTGTTGCTGGACAGATTACTTCCACTTGTAGTCGATCAGCTCGAGCAGGACGCCATTGATCTTGCCCGGATGGATGAAGGTGAACTCGCAGTCGCGGAAGGGGCGCGGACCGCCGATGAAGGGGTAGTCCTTGTCCTTCAGCTCGGCGATCGACTCGCGGGTGTTGTCGACGTTGAAGCTGATCAGCATCACGCCCTCGCCCCGCTTGGCGATGAACTTCGCCACGTCGCCGTCCGGTGACGTCGACTCCATCAGCTCGAAGCCGACCTCGCCGACCATGTAACGGGCGACGTTGATCTTCTCGGGCTCGTCGACGTAGGCGTCGTCCGGCGCGGTCTTGCCGAGGATCGGCTCCCAGACCTTCTTCGCCTGCTCGAGGTCTTTGACCGCGATGCAGATATGGTCGACCTTGTTGATCTTCATCAGAACGTGACCTTCTCGAGGGGGACGGCGATCGCCCCGTCGGGGCAGACGCAGCCGCACTCGTTGCAGTCCTCGCAGATGAACTCGGTAACCACCACCCGGCCATCCTGCACGCGGATCGCCAGGTCGGGGCAGATCTCGACGCAGATGGGCTGGGAGGAGCCACCGCACATGGTGCACTTGTCCAGATCGATCTGAGCTGCCATCGCGGCCTCCTATGCCTTGTAGATCCGCCGCACGCAGCTACCCTGGCCGCGCGGGATCGCCTTGAGCGTCTCGATCTTGTAGTCGACGTTGAAGAACAGGTTTACGTCCTGCATCAGCGACTCGAGGATCCTGTCGCAGCACTGGACGTCCTCCTCCATCGGCGCGCCGTAGTCCTTGTGGTAGGTCGGCCAGGGGCAGCGGGTCCAGGTCACCAGCAGCTCGTTTTCGGTCTCGCCCGGTCCGACCTTGACCAGCGCGCCCTGGTTGATCCAGTGCGACGCGATCTGCTTGCCGAGCGCTCCCAGCCAGCCCTGCTCGCCCTTGAGCCAGTTGAGCCGCGGCAGCAGCGCCCGGCCGATCTCGCCGCCGGTGACCTCGGCCGCCCGCAGGGCGATCTCGCGGGGGTCGGCGCCGTCGCCGGCCATCTGCACGGCCGCTTTGCGCCACCGGAAGTAGGCCTTGCCGATCTCTGCCTGGGCGCTGTGCATCCCGCGCCAGAGCTTGCCGACTTCCTTTTCGGGATTGAAGCTATCGAATGCCATCGCTCTGTTCCTCCGTGAGGAGCCCAGCAGGGCTCAGACCCGCAGCCCGATGCGGAAGCCGTCATGGACCGCGCTCGAGAGGTTGCGTGGGAGCAGCGCGTCGCCGACGACGAACAGCTCGATGCCCTCGCCCTGGACCGCCTGCTTGAGCGCCTCGTTGGGCTCACGCTCGGTGACCACCACCGTGTCGCAGGCCACCGGCAGCCGGTAGCCGTCGTAGGTGCGGACGATCACGCCGTCGTCGCTGATCTCCTCGATGTCGCAGTCGTTGTAGGCGTTGACCCGGTTCTGCCGGAGGTAGATCAGGTAGCGCCACTTGAACGACGGGTTGATGTCGAAGCCGGCGCCCTTCTCGCGGCCGACGATCGTCACCTGCTTGCCGGCCTTGGCCAGGTGCAGCGCCACGCCGATGCCCGGCTTGCGGTTGCCCCAGACCACCACGCGCTCGCCGACGTCGACCCGGCCGCCGAGCACGTCGAGCACGTTGACCACGTTGTCGCGGTCGAACCCCTTGCCCTTGCCCTGCGAGTAGACCGGGCCGGTGGCGAGCACCACGGCGTCGGGCGCTTCCTCCTCGATCAGCTCCGCGGTGACCTCGGTGCCGAGGTGGAACTCGACGCCGTGCTTGTCGCACATCACCTTCTGGTAGTCGCGGCAGGTCAGCAGCTCCTCGTCGCCGTAGGGCGCCCGGGAGGCCTCGAGCAAGCTGCCGCCGATCTCGTCGCGCTTGTCGTAGACGTGGACCTCGTGGCCCCGCTGGGCCGCGACGTAGGCGCACTCGAGCCCCGCCGGCCCGGCGCCGACGATGATGATCTCCTTCTTCTCGTCGGTCGGCGTGGGGGTGAAGCGCTCGTCGTGCTCGTGGGCGCAGCGCGGGTTGATGTAGCAGGTCATCGGTGCGTCGCGGAACAGCCGTGCGAGGCAGAGGTTGCAGGCCACGCAGTGGCGGACCTCCTCCTCGTGGCCCTCGAGGACCTTCTTCGGCATCAGCGGGTCGGCGATCATCGAGCGGCAGAGCTCCCACATGTCGAGCTCGCCCTTGCCGATCGCCTCGTTCGGCCGGTCGGGTAGAAACAGTCGGTAGGCCATCTGCACCGGGATCTTGATGTGCTCCTTGGACCGCTTGGCGAGGTGGATCCAGGATCCCATCGGCACGTCGCGGCTGATCACCGGGACGATCGACTCCTGCCAGCCGGCGGTGACGCTGAGGTAGTCGGCGCCGGCTTCCTCGGCCAGCTGGTAGCTGATCATCGACTCCTCGGGGGTGTTGCCGCGGACGTCGTCGAGCAGCTCCTCGGAGCAGAGGCGGATGCCCACCGGGTAGTCGTCGCCGCAGACCTCCTTGCAGGCCTGGATCGTCTCGATCACGAACTGCATCCGGCCGCGGATGTCGCCGCCGTACTCGTCGGTGCGGCGGTTGGTGTAGCTCGAGACGAAGTTCGACAGCAGGTAGCCGACGATGCCCGAGATCTCGAAGACGTCGAAGCCGGCCTCGATGCCGCGGCGGGTGGCCTCGGCGTGCTCCTTGATGCACTGCTTGATCTCGGCCTTGGACATCTCCTTGACCGGCTTGAACACGCGCAGCCGCTGGGGGACGTAGGACGGCGCCTGGCAGTGCTCGACGTCAACCGCGCCGACCCTGCCGCAGTGCATCAGCTGGCAGCCGGCGACGGCCTTCTCCGAGTGGATCGCGTCGGCGAGCCGCTTGAGGCCCGGGATGTACTTGTCATCCCAGGCGGCTGCCTGGCCGACGTAGCCCTGGCCGCGCCGGGGCTCGTCCATGTACACCCCCTGCATGAAGCACAGCCCGCCAACCACGCCCTCGGCGCGCGCGCGCATGTACTCCACGTCGGCGTCGGTGACGTATCCATCAGCCGTGTTGAAGTTGTCCTCCGTCGCCGCGT
>JAUVBO010000583.1 GCA_030591195.1 Pseudomonadota bacterium | reverse complement strand
GGTTGGCGTCGACGCCGATGCACTGGCTGGGCCCGATGGTGTTGTCGAGCAGGGTCGCGTGGGTCTCCGCGTCCTCGATCAGCACCCCGCCCTCGGCGTTGGCTCCGGTGCCGATCTTGAAGCCGGAGACAAGGACCCTCGCCTTCGCCTTGATCACCAGGGCCTGGCAGTCGGCCTCCGAGCTGCGCAGGGTGGCGAGCGGGGATCCATCGACGCCGCGCTTGAGACCATAGATCTCGAAGTCCCCGTCGACGACGGTCTGGTCGTAGGTGCCGGGGTGCACGACGATCTGCCTCGGCTTCGACGAGGCGACCGCGTCGTTGATCGTGCAGTAGGGCCCGGCGCGGCTGCCGTCCTCGGCACCGCCAGTGCAAGCCGGAGGGGCAGCCACGTGGGCCAGCGACTGCTCGTCAGGGCACGATCCGTCGGCGGCGCAGAGCCCCGCGACGCCCGCACAATCGGCGTGCCGGGCGCAAGCCCGGCAGACGCCCACGGCCACGTCGCAGATCGGGGGCGTCCCCACGCAGAGGGGACACTGGGGGGTCACGTCGGGGGCCGGAGCGTCTTGATCAGCGGCCAGGTCCGGCGCCTGGTCCGGCGCCTGGTCGAGCCCAGGTATCGACCCGTCCAGGTCCGGCGCGGTCGGTAGATCGACCTGCCCCCCGTCCAGCAGCTCTTCCGGGAAGGACCAGGTCCAGCAGCCGCCGAGCGGTGCCAGGCCGGCGATCAGCAACACCGCGGCCAGGACCGGGCGGAACCCTGCCTGGTCGGGCGTCGCGGAGTGTCGCTGCTGGCGATGGGTGAGGATCGAGACCCCCAGTTGAGTCCGGTGACTCACCGATCGGCGGTCTTCCGGCGTCCGGCGCGTCGGCGACGGCGGGTGGCCAGGCCGGCGGTCGCGAGCAGGACCAACCAGAGCACCGCGCCACGTTGACCTGCCGGCTGCTCCAGGTTGCAGTCGCACCCCTCCGACGCAGACCCTCCCGGCGTGCCTCCCTCGCCCACATTCCCGCCGTCGTCCGGTGTGCCGTCCGCCCCGGCGCCGTCGCCAGCGGAGCTCCCGCCATCAGGGCCGGGGATGCTGCCGTCGGTGCCGGGCGTGCCGCCGTCGGTTTCGGGCGTGCCGCCGTCAATGACCGGGGTGCTGCCGTCAATGACCGGGGTGCTGCCGTCGGTTCCGGGCGTGCTGCCGTCGGTGACCGGGGTGCCACCGTCGGTGACCGGGGTGCCACCGTCGGTGACCGGAGTGCCACCGTCGGTGACCGGGGTGCCACCGTCGGTGACCGGGGTGCCACCGTCGGTGACCGGGGTGCCACCGTCAGTGACCGGGGTGCCGCCGTCGGTCACGGGGCTGAGCTGATACACCGTGGTGACGACGTTGCTGTCGACGTTCTTGGTGTTGACGCCGATGGTGAAGGTTGCCCGGGCCTGGTTCTGGTAGGAGCCGGGCTGGGCCAGGGTCAGCACCAGCTGCACGCTTCCCGTGGCGCCGGCACCGAGGTCGCCCAGCGTCCAGGTGACCTTGTCGCCCGCTGCGGCGCATCCCCCGGTGCAGGTGGAGAAGCTCGCGCCCGGTGGGAGGGTGTCGGCGATGGTGACCCCGAGCGCGGGACCCGGCCCGGCGTTGGCGTAGCTCAGGGTGTAGGTGACGGTGTCGTTGGTGGTCACCGGTGGGCCGGCCTTGGTCAGGCTGACCGAGGGCTGTCCCTCCGAGGTGGTGCAGGAGGCCTCGAACAGCGAGTTGAGAAACAGCCGGGTTCCCTGGGTTTGGGCGTTCTTCGAGATCGGCAGCTTGACCTCGTACTTGTGGCCGCCGAGGTAGCTGATCTTGCCGACCCCGGCCACGCACGGCGGTGCGCCGCCGATGACGTCGCCGCCCGGCTCCACGACCGAGCACTTGCCGTCGACGTACCCGGTCATCCAGACCGACCGCACCCCGAGGTTGGTGCTGGCGTCCTTGATCATCACCACGTGCTGGTCGAAGAACTGGTCGCCCGCGGGCAGGGAGTAGGCTCGCTCGGAGCCGCCGACCAGCTCGTAGGGCCCGTCCATCTGACCGAAGGGGGCGTCGGCGTTGAGGAACTCGAAGGGGCCTTCATCCTTGATGTTGTTGTCGATGAGGAATCCGTTCGGTGTGATGAAGTGGCCGTAGACGTTGTTCTCGATCGCGTTGACCGCCTGGCACTCGGCCATCATGTGCGTCGGGAACTGCAGAAAGGACCGGTACTCGGCCACCACCTCGTCGACCACCTTCTTGACGTCCCAGTGCATGGTCATGATCTGGCAGAACGCCGGTTGCCCCGACGGGCGGAACAGGGCCCCGTCGTCGTGCGCGAGCTCGGTCGGGCCGGCGATCTCGTCGGTCGTCAGGATGTCGGGGAAGGTCGAGTAGTCGCCCAGCTTGCCGGAGGGCCAGCTCTGGCCGGCGCTGTCCGGGATCCCCGCCGCGTTGAGATACTTGAAGGCGATATCCTCGTTGTCGTCGGCGATGACCGCGATCGTCGGGGCGGCGCTGAGCAGCCGCCCGGTGCGGCCGACGAAGGCCTGCTGGGCCACGTGCACCACCGTCTCGGGGTAGGTGGCTTGCCAGCCGGTGATGATCGGTGAGGCGATCGCCGCGTGCTGTGGCTCGATGACGAAGGGCCCGCCACGGTAGCCGTGGGAGGCGATCGGATCGCCAGAGAAGAAGTCCTGGGCCGTGGTGGTGAGGTCCGTGTCGCCGACCACCTTGCCGGCCTCGATCACCCAGTGGACCGGCACGTTGGCCTGCAGCAGCTGGTACAGCAGGCCGTAGGCACGGAGCATGCCCTCGTCCTGGTAGTCGATGTCCATCGGGATGATGATCGATCCGGAAGCGAACTGGGTCGCCTGGCTGGCCCGGGGTGCGCACACCAGCAGAGCCACCGCGAGCAAGCTTCGAACCGACAAGCTTCGAACCGACATCGGGTCCCCCTTCGTCGATGGACACCAAGACAGAGCTCCATTGTCGCACGGCCCCGGTGAGGGGTCGACAGGGCTCATGCTCGCATCTTTCCCAGAGGTGGGCCGGGGGCCTACATGAAGGGGAGGCCACCGGGGCGGAGGAACGGGTTGCTCTGGCGCTCGGCGCCGATGGTCGTCTCGGGCCCGTGGCCGCTGTAGGCGACGACGTCGTCGGCGAGGGTCAGCAGGCGCTGGTTGATCGAGGCGATCAGGGTCTTGCCGTCTCCGCCCGGTAGATCGGTGCGGCCGACCGATCCGGCAAAGAGCGTGTCACCGACGAAGACCACCCGCTGGGCGGCGAAGTGGAAGCAGCAGCCGCCGGGCGAGTGCCCGGGGGTATGGAGCACCTCCGCCGTCAGCTCGCCGAGCTCGAGCTGCTCGCCGCCCTCGAGCGCACGCTCGACCTCGGGGACCTCCTTTGCCGGCAAGCCGAACATCTGGCCCGCGAGCGGCAGGTGATCGAGCACCGGCTGGTCATCCGGGTGCAGGGCGAACGGCACGCCGAGCAGGCGCTTGAGCGGGGCCACCGCGCCGGCGTGATCGACGTGGGCGTGGGTGCAGACGATCTCCTTGATCGCCAGGTCGAGCTCACGGACGACCTCGAGGATCCGCTGCTCCTCGTCGCCCGGATCGATCACCAGCCCCTCGCGGGTGGCGGCGTCGCCGACGATGTAGCAGTTCTCGCCGAACGGGCCGTTGGTCACCATCTCGACGATCAGTCCATCGTGCTCGGTCATGCTTGGGTTTTCCTTGTGGCGGTGGCTGCTTGTTGTGCCGCCGATGGGGGCCCGCTGTCAACGTCGTCAGCGCGACCCGGGCTCGCCAGCGAACCGCCTCGATCGCTCCCATGCTAGAGTCTGAGCACTGTGTGGCCACGTCCGACAAAGCTCACCAGGTCCAGCGTGG
>JAUVBO010000839.1 GCA_030591195.1 Pseudomonadota bacterium | reverse complement strand
AACGCCAGGTCGAGCTCGGTGTGGGATCGCACCGTCAGCCGCGCCCCCTGCTCGCCGTCGCCGACCTCGATCGTGATCAACTTGGGGTCGAGGGCGAGGGCCGCGTTGACGCCGAGCGCGAGCTGTCGGTTCCGCGCCAGCTCGACGTCGCGGGCGAAGAGGAAGTCGAACAGCCCGCGCAGCTCGTCGACTGTCGGAGCGGCGCCGCCGAAGCTGAGAATCACGTCGTCCGCGTCGGTCTCGATCTCGATCTGCTCGCTACCCGCGGCCACCGCCGCCTGGACCAGCTCGAGCACGTAGCGGTGGGGATCGGTCAGCTTGAAGCGCTTGATCTTGTCCAGCGCCCGGCTCCAGTCGAGCCGGAAGGTCCCCTCCCCCGCTGCCTCGGCGCCGGTACGGCTGTCGGCGATCAGCGCCGCCAGCGCGTCGTCCGTCGGCGCGGTCTCCTGCGCTCCGGACTCATCGCGGCTCGAGCTAGGCATCGGGCGCCTCCGTCTCGAGCGGAGGGGCGACGACGACCGGCTGCTCGCCCGCGAGCGCCATCGTCCCCACCCCGAGGGCCGCCGCCCCGAGCGGATCCGCCCCCTCGAGCGCACTGATCGCCTGGACGCAGAGCAAGGCCGCGAGCGGCACCCGATCCTCGGCCAGCCCCAGGCAGCGCCGGATCAGCGTGTGCGACCGGTTGAGCACCAGCTGGCGCGCGCCGCCGAGCAGCCGCGGCCGCTCGCCCGGAACCGACACGGCGAAGGCGACCTTCTGCCGCAGGTAGAGCTGGGCGGCAGCCAGCGAGTCGGGGTAGCCGAGCTCACCGAGCTGCACGCCGTCGACCCGCACCTCGAGCGCGCCGACCAGCTCGCGCACCAGCGCCAGCCAGCGCCCGGTGGCGTCGTCCGAGATCTCCACCGGGACCGCGGTGACCAGGCAGACGTTGGCGTCGATCACCCGCAGCCCGCAGGACCCACCGAGCCAGCTGGCCAGCCCCTCCACCGCCTCGAGCACGAAGCAGCCATCGGCCGCGAGGGCGCGAGTCAGCGGGTTGGACCGCGACGCCAGCAACAACGCCCCCACCGGGCTGCGTGCCTTGCGCGCCTGCTTGAGGCTCACTGGCCCGCTGTCGGTGGTGGGCAGGATCGGCGCCCCGGCGAGCTCCTTGCGCTGGTGGACGAACATCGAAGGCAGCTGGGCATAGCCGAAGCAAGCCCTCGTGAGCGCCGCGCCCCCCTCGTCGCCCTCACCGTCACGCCGGGCCAGCTCCACTAGCCGGGCCACGAGCCTGGGCCGCAGACGCTGATCGACCTGGCGACGCACCAGCGCCATCGCCTTGTCGTAGCTCTCGTCCTGCAGCACGTTGTCGCGGGTCAGGGTGTGCTCGAGGTAGCGGCTCTTGATCCGGAAGCAGAGCCCGGCGAGGTCCGCCTCGTCGCCTGGCAAGCGCTCGCCCTCGACCAGGGTCAACCCGCGGTTGTAGAAGCCCACCAACGGCCCCCTTCCCGGCGGGGCAAAGCCGACGATGATCTCGGTGCCGGGCTCGCTGTGGCGGACGCACAAGTCCGCATCGAGATCGAACGGGCGCTGCACCGGCTCACCGTTGACGGCGATCTCGGCCTCGGCGTACTTGCACCAGTAGCTGACGGTCTCCTTCGCCCGCTGCTCGAGCTCCTCGAAGCCCTGCCGGTCGATGCGCTTGTGCAGCTTGACGGTGGTTCCCTCCACCGGCTGCTGCTCGATCCGCAGCTTCTCGTAGCGAGCGTCAGCGTGGAAGATCACCCGCCACGCCTCACCGGCCTGGCCGGTCTCGAGCACCACCAGATCGGGCTCGATGGCGAAGATACTGACGAAGCCAATGCCGAACTTGCCGATCTTGGTCAGATCGTCTTCCTTGGTCGAGGAGAAGAGCGTCAGCAGGTGGCGGTCGATCACCAGCTCGTTCATGCCCTCGCCGTTGTCGGCGACGGTGATCGTCGCCACGCCGCCCTCCTCGTCGTCGTCCGGCTCGAACGAGGCGTCGACGTCGATCTGGGTGCTGCCGGCGTCGAGGCTGTTCTGCACCAGCTCGCGGAGGAACGCGTAGGGATCGGCGAACTGATTGATCAGCGAGGCCAGCGCCTCCTGGGCGCCGGCGCGGGTGGCACGACCGAGCACCTCGGCGGCGCTCGACGAGCTGGAACGTACTTCACGCATCGCCACCTCCGCCGACCGCCGCCACCTGCGCCGCGAGCCGCTCGCGGATCTCGGCCACCCGTCGGTCGAAGCGCTCCTGCCGAGCACGCACCTCGGCCTCCTTGTCGAACCTGATGTAGCGGTCGACCAGCTCGTCGAGCCGCGCGAGATCGACATCGCAGCAACGCTGCGCCACCAGCTCGCGCTTCTGCTCGAAGTCGAGCGAGAAGTACTCGTCCGGCAGGTCGACCGCCTCGACCAGCGCGAGCACCTTGCCGGCGATGTTGTCTGCCGCCCGACCGGAGAGGCCGCCGTCGACGAAGCGCTGACCGGCCGCAAGCCAGCCCTCGTCATCGAGCTTGAGGTGCGCCGCGACCCGGACGAGCTTCTTGTCCCGCAGCAGGTTGACGAAGTCCTCGGCGCTCTGGGGCCCGCGGGCGTAGAACGGGTCCTGGGCGAGGCGGCTGAGCATCGCCTGATCCATCGCGAGGAAGTTGGCGTCGGCGATCAGGAACCACTTGCCGTTGCGGGGCCCGACGGTGCCATCGAGCAGGCCAAAGAGGGTCCCCAGCAGCGCCTTCTCCTCGCCGCGGGTGCCGGAGTCCTCGCGTGCGGCGAAGGCGGTGTCGATGTCGGGCCAGTAGACCCCGGCCACGCCGGGGAAGTCGAAGATCTCCTCCTGGAAGATCCGCAGCAGCTCGTTGGCCGACTTGTTCTGGTAGTGAGACGCCCAGTCAGTACGACGGATGACCCGGAACCGCGCCGGGATGCCGTGGTCCCGGCAGAGGTCGAGGAAGTGGTTGCCGATCGCGTGAGCGGTGACGGTCTTGCCGCATCCCGGAGCGCCGAGAACGAAGAGCACCGGGTTGCGCACCGCCTGCGGGTT
>JAUVBO010000871.1 GCA_030591195.1 Pseudomonadota bacterium | reverse complement strand
CCGACAGACCCGACCGCTCCACCCGCCGGCCAGCCCGGCCAGCCCCAGGATCCGCCGCCTGCCGACGGCCAGCCCACCAGTCAGCCGCTGAGCGGCACCGGATGTCAGTCATCGACCGAGTGCAGCGGCGGCGAGATCTGCACCGCCGAAGGCATCTGCCTGCCAGCGTCAGTGGACAGTGGAGAGGGCGGCGGCTGCGCCACCGGTGGCGACACGGACCACACCGGCGGGGCCTACCTCCTGGCCCTGCTCGGCTTGCTGGCCATCGGCCGCCGCTCGCGATAGCCGTCAGCGGTCTTGACCCGACCAGCGCTGACGATCTGCACCCGGATCACTGCTTGACGAACTTGACCGTCAGCGAGGTGGCGCTGCCGCAGGTGGTGTTGTAGGTGCCCGCCTGCAGGATGCTCGCCGTGAGCACCACGGTGCAGACGCCGATGTCGTCGTTGAAGTTACCCACGCCCGCGTCGTCATCGACGACGTGAAACAACACGCCGTTCGGGTCGAGCAGCGCCGCCTCCTCCCACGCACCGACCTTCTCGTTCCACTGGGGACCGAAGGTGTTGTCCTGCACCGACGAGTCGTCGAACTGCCACAGCCACTTGACGGCGGCTGGTGCGATGCCGAAGAAGGGGTCGGGGTTCGGGTTGGAGACCCAGGAGTTGTCCCAGTCGCTGCCGTCCGGTTTCTTGACGGCGATGGTCGCCGACATCGCCCAGATCTCCCACACCGCGCCGCCGACGCACTGCCCGGCGACGCAGCTGGTCCCCCCCGCGCAAGGCTCGCACAGCGCGCCCGCGGTACCGCAGCCGATGCTGTCCTGCTGCTGATGGCTGATGCACTGGTCCTGGGCGTCACAGCAGCCCGCACCGCAGAAGCTCGCGCAGGCCTGGGTCTCGACGCACGTCCCTTGCTCGCACTGCAGCGCAGCGGGCGGGCAGACGGTGCAGGGGTCCCCGCCCTTGCCGCAGAACGGCAGATCCTGCTTGTCGTAGGGCAAGCAGGCGCCCTCGCCGGTGCAGCACCCTCCGCCGCAGTTGCTGGCGTCGCAGGGCTCCGGCGGGGTGAGGCACCCGCCGTCGTCGCAGACCTCGTCGGCGCCACAGGACTGGCACGCACCGCCCCCTGCGCCGCAGGCGGCCGAGGTGTTGCCGAGCATGCAGGTATCTTCGTGACAGCAGCCCTGGCAGCCGTCGCAGCCGGCTTGCTTCGCCGTGCACTGGCCCAGGGTGCACGTCTTGTCCGGCGTGCAGGCGTCGCACTTCGCCCCCCCCGTCCCGCACTGCAGATCGGTTGGTGGCGTGATGCACAGCCCGGACTCGGTGCAGCATCCTCCGCGACAGTTGAGGTGGCTGCAGCCGAAGTCCCCGCCGCCGCACACGCCGTTGCTGCAGCTCTGGCCGGTAGCGCAGACCTGACAGAGCAGGCCGCCCGTGCCGCAGGCCGCGCTGGTGACGCCCGGAGAACACTGGCCGGCCAGGCAGCAGCCGTCCGGACAGTTGGCGGCCGAGCAGGGTTCAGCCACCTCGTCCCCGCCGCAGCCGATCCACGCGAACATCACGAACAGGGCCACCACGGCAGCCGAAGCCGGGCCACCGCGCCTAGCGGTCGATCTTTGCCTCACGAGCCACTCTCCTGCATTTGACGATGTACCGTTAATTCTCGGCCACGCGACCAAGACGGTCAAGCTGCCGGCACCCCCGGCTCGCTATCAACCCGCTCCTCGGCCAGTCAGAGCCGTGACAGTGGTACCCTGGGCCAGAAGTGGGAGGTGTGCGATGTCGCTGCTCTTCACCCCGGGGAAGCTCGGTCCGGTCGAAACGCGGAACCGCCTGGTCCGCTCGGCGACATTCGAGGGGATGGCGGACACTGACGGCCGGGTGACCGACGAGCTGGTGCGCGTCTACCGCACCCTGGCCCGGGGCGAGGTCGGGCTCTGCATCGTGAGCCTGGTCTGCGTCGATCGGGCCGGCAAGTCCTTCCCCCGACAGGCCTGTCTCCACCGCGACGACTTGATCCCGGGCATCAAGCAGGTGGTCGCCGCCGTGCACGACGAGGGCGGCAAGATCTTCATCCAGCTGACCCACGCGGGGCGACAGGGCGACCCGGCGGTGATCGGTCAGCGCCCGATGGGGCCCTCGTCCGCGGTTCGCGACCCGATCTACTTCCATCGACCACGCCGGATGGACGAGGCAGAGATCGAGTCGGTGATCGGCGCGTTTGTCGACGCGGCCCGACGGGCGGCCGAGGCCGGAGCGGACGGGGTCCAGATCCACGCCGCGCACACGTACCTGGTCAACCAGTTCCTCTCGCCGTTCTTCAACCGACGCGACGACCAGTGGGGCGGAACCGATCAGAACCGTTTTCGCCTGCTTCAGCAGATCGCGCGACGGACACGTGCCGCGCTGCCGGACGAGATGGCCTTGGCGGTCAAGCTCAGCAGCCACGATCACACGCCGGGCGATGGCGTCACGCCAGCGCTCGCCAGCCGCTACGCCCGCTGGCTCGCCGACGATGGCATCGACGGGATCGAGGTCAGCGCCGGCTCGGTCCACTTCTCGTCATTGAACATGAGCCGGGGGCGGGTTCCGACCCGCGGCTTCGTCCAGAGCGCCCCGCTGTGGCAGAAACCGGTCGTCTGGTTGATGTTCAAGCTGCAGGAAGGCAAGTTCGACTGCCAGGAGGGCTACAACCTCGCCGCGGCCGAGCTGATCAAGCCAGCGATCGGCGCGGTCCCGTTGATCCTCGTCGGGGGTCTGCGCAGCAGGCGAAAGATGGACGAGGTCCTGGCCTCGGGTGTGGCGGACTTCGTCTCGCTGTCCCGCCCCTTCCTGCGCGAGCCCCAGCTGGCGAAGCGAATGCGTGAAGGCAAGAGCGAGGTTGCCGCGTGCTGTTCCTGCAACAACTGTCTCGCTGCGGTGCCCAACGGGCTACCGATTCGGTGCTATCACAAGGGGTTGCCGGCGTCCGGCT
>JAUVBO010000794.1 GCA_030591195.1 Pseudomonadota bacterium | reverse complement strand
CTCGAGCTGCTGGTCCACGGCGACGTCGCAGCCAGCGCGGGCCGGGCCGCCGCGAGGCAACCGTACCTGGCGCTCGAGATCGCCAGCCTCGAGGACGCCCTCGGGCGCGCGGCGCGCAGACAGCTCGCCACCGGCCCGGGACGCATCGCCGCCGTGGCGTCCGCCCGGCAGGCGATCGAGGCCGCACGCAAGGCCTACGCCGAGCTCGCGTTCGAGCGAGCGCTCGAGCTGCTCAACACCGCGCAGCAGCGGCTGGTGCCGCTGGCTCGGGTCGACGGACACTTCGTGCTGCTCGGCCAGCTTTCCCTGCGGCGCGGGCTCAACCTGCTGGCGCTCAACCAAGACGAGGCCGCCGCCCAGGCCCTGCGCTGGGCCCTGTCCCTCGGCCAGGTCCCCGAGACGCCAGGACAGTTCTCTCCCGAGGTCGAGAAGCTGCTCGCCGGCCTCCGCGCCGAGCGTCGACCCGAGGGTGCCCTGAGCTTCGTCGAGCCTGCCGGGGCCACGGTGACAGTGGACGGCAAGGCCCACGGGACAGTGCCAACCACCGTCCAGCTCGCGCCAGGGCTACACCACCTGCGGCTCACCCGCCTCGGCTACCGCGGTCGGGCGCTGGTCCAGCTGGTCGCCCCCGGCAAGGTCGATCGGGTCGCGCTGTCGCTCCCCGACGCGAGCGCCGGCGAGCTGGCGCACCAGCTGCTTGACGCCGTCCGCGCCGGGGCCCCGCCGGAGCGGATCGGGCCGCTGCTCGCGAGTGCCCCGGGCCTCGGCGATGTCGACGCGGCGTTGCTCTCCACCGCGGACGGAAAAACCCGCCTGCTCTGGCTCGGGCCGGGCAAGCCGCGCCCGGCCCACACCTGCGGCCGGGCGAAGCCTGACCGCTGCGTCGCCCGTCGGCTCTACCTGCTCGCCACGGGCAAGCAGCCGCCGGGACCACGCCGCGCCCGGGCAGCCCCGTTTTATCGGCGCTGGTGGTTCTGGACCGCGGTGGGCGCGGCCGTGGTCGGGGCGACCGCCGGCACCGTGACCTACGCCGCCACCCGTCCCGAGGGCGGCACCGACGTCGACATCGTCTCCAAGCCTTGAGAGCTTGCTGGAAGCTAGAAGGTGGGGGTGAAGCGCTCGGCCGAGTCGGCGCCGACGAACCCTCCGACCAGCAGCACGCTGCCATCGGCGAGCACGGTCGCGGTGTGGCCGCTGCGTTCGTTCTTCAGCTCCACCTGCCGGATCTCACGGCTGTCGATCGCCGCGCAGCCGCAGCCCACCGGCACCAGCTCGGCGTTCTTCAGCAGGATGTCCCCGTCATCACTCCCACCGGCGACGAACAGCCGCCGGCTGTCCTTCGGGCCGCGGACCACGCTCACCGTGTGGTTGCGCCGTGGTCCGAGCAGGCCACCGACCCGCCGTAGCCCGCGTTCCAGCCGCTCGATCTCGACGCAGTAGATGTCGTCGTAGGTCTCGGCGGGCGCCGAGGCCGCCTCGGACGCGTCGTGGTGACCGCCGACGACGTACACCGCGCCGGGCCCGTCGGCGCAGGGCACGTGAGCCACGCCGTGGCCCGCGCGACCCTGGCCCTTGGGGAACCCCGACAGCTCGGCGAAGCAGGGCCCCGCGCAGCCGCCACAGCTGCCGTCGAGGCAGAAGTGATCCTCCGGCAAGGCGACGTCCGGCCACCAGACGCCACCGATGATCAGCGCCAGGCCGCCGACGACCACCGTGCCGGGGACAACGTGGACCGTGCTCATCTTCGGCAGCTCGCCGGCCCGCCGGCCCTCAGCCGGGTCGTAGAGCTCGGCAGCCCTCGTCGGTAGGTACTTGTCGTCCAGACCACCGGCGACCAGCAGCCGATCCTCCAGCTGGAGCGCCGCGTGCAGAGCGCGCGGGGTGACGAGCGGCTCGAGCGCCGAGAGCCGGTCGCCCTCCAGCCGATCAACCAGGTCCAGCGGCTGCAGCCGGGGCGTGCCGCCGACGTTGACGGTGTCGAGGCCACCGGTGAGGAGCAGCTGATCGGGGCCGGTGGCCACCGCGCCGTGAAACGCCCGCGGCCGCGACAGCCGCGCCGGCAGCCGGGTGAAGATGTTGAGCCCGGGGTCGAAGACCTCGATCGAGTCGTGCACCGTGGCATCTTCCAGCCTCGGCTCGGTCAAGCTCTTGAGCGACACGCCCCCGACGATCACCACCCGGCCGTGGGGCGCGGGCGACGCCAGGAACGTGGCGGAGTGGTAGAGCCGCGGCTGGGCGAGCAGCGCCGCCGAGCTCACCTGATCGGCACAGTCAAGATAGATCGACAGGGCCGGGGGATCGCCCTCGTAGGTGAAGGGCGGACTGAAGCCGACGGCTCGGTTCGTCGGCTTGCACGGATGAACACCCGTCAGCAGCGCATTGAGTGCCACCACGTAGACCCGGCCGACCTCCAGCTTGAGGGCGTCGAAGAGCCGCGCCGCGTTGCGCAGGTCGGAGGTGGGGATGCTGGCGCTGACGGCCACTTCCTCAGTCTGGGCGTCCAGCACCGCCACCTGCAGCTCGCCCGCCCAGAGGGCCGGGTCGCGGCCACCGGGGTGGATGATCTCGATCAGCAGCCGGTCGCTCGAGGCGCTGCAGCCTGCCAGATCGCTGGTCAGCCAGATCAGGCAGAGCAGACAACGACCGGCGCGACGGCCAGAGCGGCTTGTTGACTTGTTTGGCACCTGGCTCCCCATGCCTCCCTGGCCGCGTCATCGAGCTCGGTCAAGCCTACCAAAGACCGCTGGCTAACAAGCTGGAATACCACGAGACGGGCGAGCCACCAACCGTGACCGAAGCTCCGCGGTTGACATCGCCCGGCCCGGCTGGGCACCCTTGGCACCTTACGTTGGAGATCCTACAAGCAGACTTCGCACTGCGGGCCCTGCCTTCTTGACCGAGGAGCACGATATGGAGACGGCGAAGAGTGGTGGCGACAAGGGTGGCAAGGAGCTCGCGGATCAGCCGCCGCGGCTCCGGGGCCAGACCCATATCGACGACGACGTGGTGGCGGTGATCGCGCGGATCGCCGCCGAGCAGATCCCCGGCGTCCACAAGATCGGCGAGTCGAACCTGCGCAGCATCATGGCACGCTGGGGCCGCAGCCACGGTGTGGCGGCCGAGGTGGGCCAGCAGGAGGCAGCGGTGGACGTGGAGATCGTGGTTGAGTTCGG